>DXDZ01000072.1 GCA_019115185.1 Candidatus Agathobaculum merdipullorum | reverse complement strand
CGTGCTGGATGAAACCGGAAAAATTGACCCTGACAAACTGCGGCCCATTACCTTTGACCCCATCCACAACACATACCATGTGTTGGGCGAAAAAGTAGCCAACGCTTTTCACGACGGCGTGAAGCTGAAATAGTTACTGATGCTCCTCGTCAGAAGCAATGATTACAACGGATACACTGTTGGTATCGCTCTTATTTTTCGGGCGATACACTCCCCCCAAAACCTTGTTGTCTAATCCACGAGAAAATAAAAGATCTGAACCACACACAACAGGTATCCATCCTCAGCAGTTAGCTGAGGATGGATACCTGCTTTTTACAGTTCTTTTTGCAGATACACCATGTCCACCAGCCTCACCCCATTGTCATAGATTGGATGATCGTAGTAATCAGTGAAAAAGTTCTTGACCCTATGGTGCCGACAAAAACCACAAGCCTCGTAAAACGGAATGGTGGAAGGGCTGTCCCCAGCACCTACCTGCAGTATCGCATAGCGTCCCGCATAGGTTTGAACAAGGAAATCCAGCAAAGCTTTCCCATATCCTTTCCCCTGAAACGCCGGTTCCACAGCGATGTTTTTCAGTTCCAGCACGCCGCTGCCTTCATCCATCACGACACACTCCGCCTTGACGCCGCCCTCCTCGAGAACATACATCGTTCCCCGCTCCAGATAACGGTCAATCATATCCTCCTGCTCATCTGCCAACAGCAGTAGGTCGAGATACTGTTTTTTATCGTTGATAATTTCCCTAATCTGCATTTTTCTGTACTCCATTCCATTGCTATGATAAGTTTCATAATATCACACAAAATACGGCGCTGCAATTCTCCGGTAAACATGACACACAGCTGTCGCATTCCTATGGTATAATACAGACAAACGCAGCGAAGGCGGTGATGCAATGAAAATGGATCGGTTGATTGGCATTCTGTCCATCCTGCTCCAACGGGACAGGGTCTCCGCCCCGGAACTGGCGGAACACTTCGAGGTATCCCGCCGGACGATCCAGCGGGACATCGAATCTCTGTGCCGGGCAGGTATCCCGATCGCCACCACGCAGGGCGCGGGCGGCGGCATCTCCATTCTGGAAGGCTACCGCGTCGACCGCACCGTGCTGACCGCACCCGAGATGCAGGCCATCCTCGCCGGGCTGCGCAGTCTGGACAGCGTCAGCGGCACGCGCCGCTACGCGCAGCTGATGGAAAAGCTGTCCGCCGGAACAGGCAGGCTGGTGCCCGGCGGGGCACACCTGCTGATCGACCTGTCCTCATGGTACAAGACCAGCCTGCCGCCCAAGATTGAATTGATACAAAGCGCCATCGACCAGCATCACACCCTCCGCTTCACCTACTTCTCCCCCAAAGGGGAGTCCGAACGGACGGTCGAGCCGTATTATCTGGTGTTCCACTGGTCGGCGTGGTATGTGTGGGGCTGGTGTGGGCTGCGGCAGGATTTCCGGCTTTTCAAGCTGAACCGCATGACCGGACTTGCGGCGGGCGACGCGTTTTCGCCCCGTCCCGCTCCCCTGCCCGATCTGGAGCCCGCGCGCGTATTCCCGGAAAAATACCGGGTCACGGTGCTGTTTGACCCATCCTGCCGCTGGCGGCTGATGGAGGAGTACGGCGCCGACCGCCTGACGGCCCAGCTGGACGGCCGGCTGCGGTTCACCGGCGGCTTTCCGGACGCGGATGGCGTGCTGGGCTGGGTGCTGACCTACGGAGACAAGGCCGAGCTTCTCGAACCGGCCGAACTGCGGGAACAGCTGCAAGACATGCTGCGCCGCACGCTGACGCAGTACGAAAACGAGGAGGCATGACCGATGCGCTACGAATGGCTGGACGACTACCTGCTGCAAAAGCGCGGCGTGACCAAGGATTATCAGCCGATCTGGAACTGGATACGATACCACATCGGCGGCAAAATGTTCGCGGCGCTGTGTCTGGACAAATCGCACGAAGTCTATTACATCAACCTCAAGCTGGAAGAAAGCGAAAGCGCATTTCTGCGCAGCCGGTATGCAGACATCCTGCCGGGCTATTATTCCGACAAGCGGTGCTGGGTGTCGGTAAAACCGGACGGCGCGGTGCCGGACGACCTGCTGCGCGGCATGCTGGACAAGTCCTACGGCCTGACGCTTGCGGGCATGAGTAAAAAAGCGCGGCGGCAAGCGCTCGGCCTGACCGCCTGCGGGCTAGAATGTAACACTTGTCCACTGTACCAAAGCGACTGCCCCGGCTGCAACGAGTGCGGCGGGCGGGTGTTCCACGCGCCACCGGGCAAGCCCTGCCCGCTCTACGCCTGCGCGGTAAACCGCAGACACCGAACCGGCTGCGGCGGCTGCGCCGACGCGCCCTGCGCACTATGGGAACAGGTGCGCGATCCAGTGCTGAGCGAGGAGGAGTTCCGCGCGTCTGTCGCCGCGCGGCTGAAAAACTTGAACGAAGTTCCAGAAATTGGCCGATGAGGACAAGAATGAAGCAATGAAAAAAATTAACACAATCATTCGCCAAATACGACCGGAGGAGTATGGTCTTCTGCAAGAATTTGTCTATCAGGCCATCTACCTTTCCGAAGGCACGAAACCGCCGCCCCGGTCGGTGGTCGACTTGCCGGAATTACAGGTCTATGTTGCGGGTTTTGGCACACAGTCTGGCGACTATTGCCTTGTTGCCGAGGTCGCAGGAGCAGTGGTCGGTGCAGCGTGGAGCCGCATCATGCAGGACTACGGCCACATCGATGACCGCACGCCTTCTTTGGCTATCTCGCTGCTGCCGGAATATCGCGGTCTGGGTATCGGGGCACAGTTGCTGCGCAGCCTCCTGCTTTTGCTACAGGAGAACGGGTATCTCCGACTTTCCCTCTCCGTACAGAAGGATAATCCGGCGCTGCGTTTGTATGAGCGGGCGGGCTTTCGGATTTTAGCGGAAAAAGGCACAGAATATTTGATGCTGCGGGATATCACCCAATCCGTACAACAGGAGAATACAGATATGGAAACAACAATAGAGAAACAGCAGGAAAACAAAATCCAGCAATGGTTTTCTATGTGGCTGGACAGACAGGACACGGGCATTGAATATCTTTTTGCGCCCGACGCCGTCTACATCGAGAGCTGGGGGCCGGCGTATCATGGCAACGGAAAAATCAAGCTGTGGTTTGACGAGTGGAACACCAGAGGAACCGTCGAGCGTTGGAACATCCGGCAGTATTTTCACAAAGGGGATCAGACGATAGTTGAGTGGTCGTTCCGATGCACCATGACAGACGGAACTGTCCAGAGTTTTGACGGTCTCTCCCTCATTCGCTGGAATGATGCAGGACAGATATGCTTTTTACAGGAATTCGGCTGCAACGAAAACCGCTATGACCCCTATACCAACGGGAAAACCCCCGTATTTCGTGACGAGCCGGCAATGTGGTTTTAAAAGGGAGACGAGTTATGCCAACTTCCAAAATAACAGTCCACTTCCCCTGCCCTGTCGAGCAGGTATGGCAAGCGGTGACCGATCTGGCCCACACCGCGTGGCGCAGCGATCTTGCGCGAGTAGAGGTCGTGAACGAAACCCATTTCATCGAACATACAAAAAGTGGCTACGCCACAAACTTTATGGTCACCGCCTGCAAACCGCCCCACCTTTGGGCCTTCACCATGGAAAACGGCAACATGTCCGGCTCTTGGGAGGGCATCTTCGAGGCGATAGCGGATGGCACCCGGCTGACCTGCACCGAAACCGTAAACGCCAAACACTGGTGGATGTGCCCTTTTGTTCATGGATATCTGAAACGGCAGCAGAAGCTATATCTGGACGATTTGCGAAAGGAACTTGACCATGGAAATCAGACTGGCACAAACACAGGACACTAACGCTTGGATGGCACTAGTGGAGCAGATGCGAGATGCCTTTCCCGGCTTGGAGACCACCGAAGCCATCGCCGAACACTGGGCAACTGTGCTGCACATTATTACGCAGTCCTCGGCTATCTGCGCGATTGAAGCAGATCGCATCATCGGTATTTTGCTGTTTTTCAAGGAAACGGGCGAACTGTGCTTTCTGGCAGTCGATCCAATCTGCCGGACACACATGAATACTGAAAAAACAAGATGGAATAACTTTTCTTTTTCTTCATGCCCACCAGCCGCCGGACTCATCCCGGCGGCTGGTCTTTTTTGTCCCGCTGCGTCACTTGTAATCTGCGCATAAAGCTCTATAATATGAAACTGTAAATGCTATCCCACTGCAAGGACGGTGAACGCCCATGAAGCGTATCTTTTTTGTTGAGGATGACCTGAGCCTGATTCATGGTCTGTCTTTTGCTCTGCGGCAGCAGGGCTATGAAATCGTCAACGCCCGCACCTGTCTGGAGGCCGAAAACCTTTGGCAAGATGACAGCTATGACCTCGTGATTTTGGACGTGACCCTGCCCGATGGTTCAGGCTACGACCTATGCCGCCTGATCCGGCAGACCTCCAAAGTGCCCATTCTGTTCCTAACCGCTGCGGACGAGGAAACCGATATCATCATGGGTCTGGACATCGGCGGGGACGATTATATCACCAAGCCGTTCAAGCTGGCGATCTTCCTGTCGCGTGTCAACGCTCTTCTGCGCCGCAGTGGAGATTTCCGTCAGCCGGACAACACGCTCCAATCAGGCGGTATCACTGTGCATCAGCTGACACGCGAAGTCACCAAGAACGGTACGCCGGTCGAACTGACCGCCAGCGAATACAAATTGCTGTGCTTATTTCTGGAGCACCCGAACCTTGTGCTGTCACCTGAGCAGATTCTGGGCAGACTATGGGACTGCGAACAAAACTATATCGACAGCAGTACGCTGACCGTCTATATCCGCCGTCTGCGTGCCAAAATCGAGGATGACCCCAGTAGCCCCAAGCGCATTATCACCGTGCGCCGCATGGGCTATAAATGGAATGCTGCGAAATGAGGTGCCCCATGAAAATGCTGACTGACCGGCACATCAAACGTCTGTTTTGCCTTGTCCTCGCCCTGACGATTGGGTTTTCCTTGCTGTCTGCCGTGCTGCTCGCCGCAGGCGGCGAACACGCCGCGCAGTATCTCCCGGCGGCGTTCGCCTACATGGGACTGCTGATTCTGACCGTCATGTACCGCTATTTTCGCAGGCAGCACCAGACCATGGCGCATGCGATTGAACAGCTGCACGTGTTTCTCGCGGGCGATACCACCGCGCGCATCGAATGCGACGACGAGGGCGAATTCAACCGCCTGTTTCACGAGGTCAACTCACTGGCCGCAATCCTAACTGCCCACGCTGAAAACGAAGGCCGCGCGAAACAGTCTATGAAGGAAACGCTGTCCGATATCTCGCACCAGCTCAAGACCCCGCTGGCAGCACTCAATATCTACAACGGCATTTTGCAGCAGCAGGCCGACCCAGACACCGTCCGGGAATTCACCGCCCTGTCCGAGCAGGAGCTTGACCGTATCCAAACGCTGGTGCACAATCTGCTAACCATCACCAAGCTGGACGCAGGTACGATCATGCTGGACAAGTCCGAACACAACCTTTCCGACCTGATAGCAGATGTCAAGCGTCGCTTTGCCGTACAGGCGCAGCAGCAAGGTACAATGCTGTCCTGTTCCGGCGACGACGCTATCTCCCTGTTCTGCGATGCACACTGGCTGAGCGAAGCCATCAGCAATCTGGTCAAAAATGCACTCGACCACACCAAGGCAGGCGACACGGTCACGGTCACATGGCGCGCCTTTGCGTCGATCGTCCAAATCACGGTGCAAGACAGCGGCAGCGGCATTCATCCAGAGGATTTGCCGCATATCTTCAAACGGTTTTACCGCAGCCGTTTTTCCAAGGATACACAGGGCGTTGGGTTGGGGTTGCCACTTGCCAAAGCGATCATCGAAGCGCATAGCGGCACCATCGAGGTGGACAGCACCTTAGGCCGCGGCACGGTTTTCACGATCAATCTCCTGATTCCTACAATATTGTAGGCTGCAAGTCATCTAGCAGTAGGGTTCCCGTGGTACCCTTTTCCTATCGCAACAGAAAGAAGGTGCCATCACAACATGGATTTACTGGAAGTCCAAGACCTTTGCAAAACCTACGGCAGCGGCGAGACCGCTGTGCATGCCCTGCGGCACGCGACGTTTTCCGTCCAGAAAGGCGAATTTGTCGCTGTGGTCGGGGAATCCGGCTCGGGCAAATCGACGCTGCTCAACCTGATCGGCGCGCTGGACACGCCGACCAGCGGCCGTGTGCGAATCGACGGCAAGGACATTTTTTCGATGAAGGAACGCAATCTGACCGTATTCCGCCGCCGCAATATCGGCTTCATCTTCCAAAGCTTTAATCTCATCCCGGAGCTGACCGTCGAGCAAAACATCGTCTTTCCGGTGCTGCTCGATTACCAGAAACCGGATAAAGCCTATCTGGAAGAACTTCTCACGGTGCTCGGCCTGCGCGAGCGCCGCCATCATCTGCCGAGCCAGCTGTCCGGTGGGCAGCAGCAGCGTGTCGCTATCGGGCGCGCACTCATCACCCGACCGGCACTCATTCTGGCCGACGAGCCGACCGGTAATCTGGATACGCAGAACACGAGCGAGGTGATCGCCCTGCTCAAGGAGGCGTCCCGCAGGTACGAACAGACCATTTTGATAATCACCCACAGCCGTGCGATCTCTCAGACCGCAGACCGCATCCTGCAGGTGTCCGACGGCGTGCTGACCGACTTCGGGAGGTGCCGGGAGTGAAACACTATCTCGGCCTGATCCCCATCTCCGCCAAAGTACGGAAACGGCAGAATCGGATGACATTGCTGTGCATCATCC
>DXDZ01000004.1 GCA_019115185.1 Candidatus Agathobaculum merdipullorum | reverse complement strand
AAAAGCGGTCTGACTCGTTCCCATTGTTCTGTTGTTAATTCATAGCGTCTCATACCTTTAGTTTCGCATATCCGCTTCTTTTGTGCAACTTTTATTTTTCAAACAAGGCCTAGCATCCATAACATAAATTTCTGATCCCAGTTCGGGGTTATCCTCATAATCAATTTCTGTTGATATCGTCGCTGCTCTGCACAACGCATATTCAACCACAGTTTCACGAGTATCCTCGTTCATATCCACCTCCAATTATGTTATGAAAACAAATTTAATCAATTCATGATTGTCTAAAGAAGTCTTTTTTACTCAAAAATCATTCCACTTCTCCTCTATAATGATTACAAATCAGCCGTTTCATTTGCTTGTAAGAAAATTGATTCCGCTGTGTTCATGTTGTCAGATTATTGTTTGGGCTTGTTCTGCTCAATCAACCTCAGATATTTATATGCAGTCTGTCGGCTTACCGAAGCCAGTCTGGCCAACTCTGCTACTGTCAACTCTTGTGCCTTATATAGGGCATAGTATTTCAAAAATTTTTCCGGTATCGTGTGCAGTGTTGTTGCAGGACGCCCAATCTTCTTGCCTTTCGCCTTTGCATTCTCCATCCCTGATTTCACTCTGGCCCTTATCATGGCTAATTCAAGCTGTGAGAACACTCCTGCAATCTGCAAAAACGCTTCTGTCATAGGGTCTGGACAATCTGTGCGGCAATCCATCGTCACACTCCCTTGAATAACTAATCTAAGTCTCTTTGTACGAACGATGTCAATAATGTCACAAAGTTGCTTAACGCTGCGTGCTAACCGTGGGACTTCTAAAACCAATATTGTATCGCCCTCTTTTGCAGTTTCAAACATCAATGCTTGCTGTTCTTTAGTAACAGAATCACCATGTTCATATTCAAGCCAGATTTTCTGCGCTCCAACCGATTTCAACTCCCGCACTTGCCGGTCAATATCTTGACGCATTTCATTTGTGGAACACCTTGCATAACCGTGTATTACGCCTTTTGGCTGTAACCCATTGGAAGCTGTCATTTCAATAGCAGTTCTCCTTTGTCAATCATCATTTAGCGTCCCTTTTCATTCTGCCAGTGGATCAGTTCTTTTTGCATACAATATCGAAGCATATGGCTGTAGGCCCGTATATTTTGATCTGCAAGATATTCATCTACCAACGCCTTTTCCTCATTCGATAAATGTATGGTTACTGTGTAATGCTTCCTCTCAGACTTTGGTTTCGAGCATCCACTTTGCACCCAAAATGGCTGTATAGAAAATCGTTTTGCATAAGCCCCAACCTGTTCTGGATGAATCTGCAACTCCTCTGCAATAGCAGCCTTGGTCAGAATCCGTCCGGACGTAGATAAGGTTTTCATTTTCTCAAAAATGAAAAGCGGTATTGGTTCATCCTCAAACAATGCTTCCGGCTTCATATGAAGAAGGATAGATAATAAAGCGTATTCTTCCGGTGTTGCGATCTCCATTTTCCTAAGCCGTCTGGCGTGTGCGGCTGTAATCCGTTCCCCAAATACTTCTTTCACCGTCGTGGACCCAAACTGCTTTGTCAATCGGTCATATAAGGCATCTGTATCCCATGACCTTCGGTTTACATTACCGGATAGCAACAGCCCAGCGTTTTCAACGGCCCTACTCAAATTAAAGGTTTGCGTGTTAGCTTCCTGTTCAAAAGGCATCTGATACCATTGATGCAGCAAGGAAGTCAATTCCCGCTCCCACACATGTGTTTCACTCGATACATTGGATGTGCGGAGGGGAATTTGAACCAACTGTCGACTCAACGGCATGGAGTTTTTCTGATCCGCTGACTGCAAACGGCACAAGTGTTTTGCGCAAAGCGGCATCAACCAAATTTGATGCTCCGTATGCCAAAATGCTTCTCCAAACCGATCCCGGTCTTCTTGCACGCAAAGTGGACAATACCTCAATGGATGTTCTTGCAGCTTTTTGGTAAGGGACAGCAACGCTGATTGTATGTTTTCTCCTGCGCAAAATTGCTCCAGATAACGTTTCTTTTGCTTGAGCGGAATAAACCGCATTCGAAAAGAAAATAGCGAGTGTCCCAAGGCGAGCATTCGTAAATTCAACACATCGTATGGAAGCTGCTTTACAATTTGATGCATTGTTTCATTTGGCATAAGATCGCCCACCTTGGGATATGAGGTGTGATTTGGAAATAATAACGCCAACGCATCGGACCAATAGGCAATACCTGAATGGATATAAAAACGTGCAATTGCGCTATACCAGAGTTCATCAGGATATAGTGTTGGGAAAAAACCAATCATGTTAACAACCTCTCGGCTACACCACGATCGATTAGGACGCTGCAAAAATCATTTATCTGCCCCGCTTGTTTCCATAACACCAGCAAGTCCTTTGATTGGCGCTTTTTGGCTTTGCGCCCCCGTGGAGTGGCATACTGTCGATTCACGATAGCATCTTCACTTGGTACTTCTTTAGCCTGCTCATCCAAGACTGGAATAGAAAAATCCGAAAGGGAGGTTCCAGAGATATACCGTTTTGGCACACAAAGGGATAACAAGTCAACGGCCTGCCGAATATCTTTTTCGTCCATAGCATTTTTATCCTGTATGAGTGCTTGTGCCTGTGCTTCTTGAAAAACCTGAATGATGTAAGAAGGGATTCCGCCAGAATAATCATAAATCCGGTTGGCCACCGCATCGGATAAATCCATTTTTTGCGGTAGCAACTGATATTGCCATACCTGTTGCAGGAACGCCCGATAGGTTGCATCAGGTTTGAGGGGGAGCAGCCGCAGTCCCCGTGTCCGCCGTTTTAAATGTTCATGTTGGCTGAATAGTTGGTCTGCTTCAGAAGTGCCAACAAAATATAGGCTGGTGCAGGTGTCGTTCACCAGTTCTACCAGAAAGCGAACAAGCGGCCTGACCTGTTTATTTTTTTCGGCAGTTGCAATCACATTCTGTAACTCGTCGACCACAATCAGACCGATACCGTGATTGAGGCAGATGATCTTTACCTGCGTAATCAGCGCACTGGCGGAAAGCCTGCTTTGGCGTACTGCAATAGAAAAATACTCTGATCCAATTGCCCGGTCAACTGCTGCAACGATGTTGTATGCCAGCGCTTTAATCGAGCAATCTGCGGGGCATTCGACAAAAAGGTACAAGATCTGCGTTTTGTAAAAAGGTTTTCCTCTGTATTCGCTGTGTGCAATGCTTTGCGGCAGGAGTGACAGGCAACGCCGTATTGCAGAAGTTTTCCCAATACCCGGCACACCCAACAGGGCCCCACTCTGTGCCTGTGTGGCAAAACCGGATAGGCTCCCTTGTCGTGCGGCCTGCATTTGACGGATGGAATCTGTCATGGTTTTTGTTGTATACGTTGTACGGATTGCACGGAGTAAAACATCATAAATAACATAATGATACTCCATAGGGATAAACAATTCCGTCAAATGGGATAACCATTGCTGCCGTTCTTGTACATTAGCCTGTGACACCCCTTTGGGGATAACAGGGCGGCCATATATGCGTTGAAAGAAAACTTGCCTGTCCATCTGTACTGGTACGGCTTCCAAAAACGGATTATCCATGTGGTTTACACTCATGTCAACTTCCGCCTTTCTATTTCCCGGTTTGCTGCAATGTCATCGGAAGTCTGCTTATGCTGTACGTATGGGCATTCCGCTTTCCGGATGATTTCATCCGTCTGCTTGAGCAAATCTACCCGTGCCTGAACATCCTGCTCATTCAAATTTTTGACTTCCGACTTTTTTGCTTGTAAATATTGCTGGCCCTCCATTTGGTTAAAACCATTGCAGCAGGAAAAGGCTGGAGCCAGCATGAGAGGGATATATGCATTCTCATATATCAGGTAAGCTTGGGAGATATTTTGAGAGTCGTATGCGACCATCATCTTCTTCCCATACATCTTCTCCAGCAAACGTCGGAGGTCTGGATTGATATAGGTGAAACCATTACATACGATGCCGTGCCTTGTCACCTTGGCTTCCTTTCGGGGCAGCGACATACAGTATACCTCTTGCTGATCTACTTGCAAAAGCGCAGAACAGCCACGGCCGCATAACCAATGCCAAATGCCAATCGGCGTTAGCGCAATGTGCTCTCTGAGCATTTCACTGGTTGCCGGATAATTTTTCAGCGGTCTCCCGTTTAGATAAAGCACGATACGAATCACTAATTGTGTATACATCTCAAGTGTTAATGCCGCTTGGCTGCGGTAATCAACCGACCAGCGTTCCTGTGCGTCCGGCTCAATCACGCCTTTGCCCCGCAACAGAGACTTGTACCGGTTTTGCAATAAATCAAAGCTCTTTTCCACCAGCCCTTTCTGATCAGGGCGGAACGGTGGCAGGCTCTCACGTTCCATACCATAGCGTGCGCAAATGGCATCAATCTGCTTCCCTTCAAATTCCCGTCCCTTATCAGTAATAACCTCTGCCGGTACCCCCCTCGATGGCCACTGCATGGCATCAATCTCAATGCCATATGCGGCACAGTAAGCAACTTTGTCTGCTGCCGCATTGGAAAGACACGCCATCACCGCCGTCTCTCCCGACTCTAAACCAACGTAAATACCTGCAATGAGTTCCGTCACTGTATCCACCGCCAAATAAATATAGGGACGACCGATGATTAACGAACGGTCAAAACTGGATACCAAATAGATGTCTGCCTGTGTTGCATCCATCTGATAGCTTCCAATGCGGTGTTTCCACATGACTGCCGATCCGCCTAGCTGCCTGTGGTTTCGTTGATAGTTGGATAGGCCATCCCGTGCGATTGCTCGATTACTTTTCCTGTGATACCCATTCCGGTAATAGTAGTTTTCAAAGCTCTTCCATGACGGATGATCGATCAGTTTTCCCGAAGCATCGGTAAAATGCTCGAGTAGCATACAATCATAGGCACTTTTCAGAGAATGCCTTGCGGCAGAAAAATAATACTTTTCAATCGCTGCGTCAAATATCCGGTTTGGCGTATTGCGGCTTACCGACTTTGGCTTGGAAATGGGCTGCAAACTGCCCCGTGCCAAGTACTTGCAATAGAGCGACAAAATCCGTCTTTCTGTCGTATGCTTCTGTTGGGCAATTTCTATGATTTTGTCCCTTCTGAGATGCTTATCCACAATATACCGTTCATCGTGAAGCAAAGGACGGATGAGTTCTATGCGGTTTAATACCGCTTTACTCAACTGATGTTTTTTATCCGTTTCAAAGGTAAAAAAATCTGGCGCCTCGATACGGACGCACTTATCAAACTCTATAGATGAAATAAAAACTGGTGTAGTAGGGTGATCACAGTTGATCATCCAAGCGCCTTCCTCGCATTGCAGCAGCAACCGGTAACGGGCTGCACCATACTCAACAAACATCCGCCCCACCTTCCTGCACGATGATTATTTTCCACGAATCACAGCCTTTTAGCATCCAATAGCGCCGGGACAATTCCAGTTTTTCAATGGAAGCCCGGGACTGCAGTTCTTTCATGGTGGTCAACTCACAAACCAAAACACTGCCTTCTTGCATTGTCACAACAAAATCCGTACTCCAATCTTGTGTGAAATACTCTTTTCTAATGTCAACATGGTCAATGCGGGACATGAAAGCACTGTCTAACCGATGGTTTACCAGATATGTCTTCACTGACAAATCTGTTTCCAACTTTTCGGCATATTTTCGTGCTGAACGGCAATGGACACGGATGATGTCTTGGTTCTTTTTGCTGTAAAAAGAGATGTCTCTTGATTTAACACCAAATTTCCTCAATCGTTTCAGCCTCCCATCAATTAACTGTGTGCTGCGGTGAATTAATCGAAGATTTTGTACTTTGTAATCAAATTCTCGGAATAATTGCCCCAAATATCCAAGTAACTATCTGTGCTTGAATTTGTTGCAGATTATTGAGGTTTCACCCATTCCACCGGATTTTCAGAGTGTTTTCATGAGCCGAAGAAAAATTTCGTCGTTTTGACGAAGCGCATTTTATGACAAAAACTCGGAATAATTGTATTTATTTTTAGCCTCTGTGTTATCCCCTCCCCAAATTTTCGCCCATTTTCTCACGCAAAACAGGCTAAAACCAAGCTTGCTTTCCTCGGTATCAGGCTCTGCATATACCCGCATTCCGGCTCAAAATCCGGCTCAAGCCCTCTATTTTGAGATAAAAAAAGAGACCCAAAGCACTTTTATGCTTTAGATCTCTGTGACGTTATTCTGTCGATTTTATGTGAGGGGATTGGGCGATTTGGGGTGAGGGGGTATCAAAAATCACTTATCCTTCAGCAGGGTATTGAGTTCCTCCATAAAGGTATTGATATCTTTAAACTGGCGGTAAACCGAAGCAAAGCGCACATAGGCTACCTCATCGACCTTGCGCAGCTGCTCCATTACCAGTTCCCCAATTACTTTACTGGACACTTCGGTTTCCAGCGAGCCGAACACCCGTTGCTCGACGTTATCGACGATTTGCTCGAGCTGAATGAGCGACACCGGTCGTTTTTCACACGCTTTCATCAAACCGCCCAGCAGCTTCTGCCGGTCGTAGGCTTGCCGCGTGCCATCGCGCTTGACCAGCATCAGCGGCATCCGCTCCACGGTTTCATAAGTGGTAAAACGCTTGAGACATTTGAGACATTCTCTGCGGCGGCGGATACTCGTTCCCTCATCAGTCGGTCGGGAATCGACTACCTTGCTGTCATCAAACCCGCAAAACGGACATTTCATTGCGTTTCCCCCTTGTAAACCGGTATACAGTCCTGTATTTTCCCTTATTATACCACCGCTTGTGGTACAAAGTCAATCCACACACCTAAATCTGCTGCTTTCTTTTCCGGTCTCATACGGATGCAAACCGGCTCAGCGTGCACACTGCCCGTCCCAGTTCCTCGGGCGCATCGAAGTTCGATCGGTAAACCTCAATGATGGTATGACCGTCATACCCTTGCGCGCGCAGGCAGGAAAAGAACGACGCATAATCCATCGTGCCTGCGCCGGGCATCAGACAGCTCTGCTCGGCAGAAAAGTCGTTGATATGCACATTGACCAGCCGCTCTCCCATGATATCCATGAAGGCTTTCCAGCTCTGCCCCGCCCGATACGCCTGCTTGATATCCAGCGTATAGCGCAGCGCGGGCACATCGCGGTACAACGCACGGATAAACGCCGGGTCACGCGAGCGGCACCATGCGACGTTCTCCTGCGCAAGTGTTACGCCGCAGGCGGCACCAATCTCACACAGCCGCCGGTAAACCGCACACTTGCGCTCCCAACGCGCCGGATCGTCCTGCTGCCCCATATTGCGCTCACCGTGAAAGGTCAAAAACCGTGCGCCCATCGCCGCCGCGCACTCAAAATACCGCTGATACTGCATCAGCCCGTCTTCCGTACGGCGCGCATAGTCGGAAAACAGCAGCAGCCCCTCCATCAGCGAGGTATACGGATGCACGGACACCACATCCAGCCCCAGACTGCGCACCTGTGCCCCCAGCATCTCATAAAAGCGCGGTTGCAGCTCACTTTCCGTATTGAAAAAAACCTCGATCACACGCACGCCCAGCCCTGCGATAATCGGCAGAGCCTCTTCCAGCGGCTGCGGGTAAAAACATGCGGTTGACATTCCGATCCGCATGGCTATTCTCCTTCCTTTAGCTTCGATAAACGCTATTCCATCTGTCTTTTTCTTCTATGCGGGCAAATGAACCGCCAAAAGGCCGGGCGTATTGCCCGGCCTTTTTTCATCAGAATTAGACGCGCTTTTTGCGGAACTTCTTGCGGAAGAAGCCCCACAGGCTGGAGGACAGCATGATGGACGACCAAGCGCCCGCGAGGATACCAACGATCAACGGCAGCGTAAACTGCTTGAGCGACGGCACGCCCAGAATAAAGATCATGCCAACCGTAAACAGCGTGGTCAGCGAGGTATTGATCGTACGGCCCATGGTCTGCCATACGCTGCGCTCTGCCACTTCTTCAAACGACTCCTTGCGCGCGGTGCGCAGGATTTCACGAACGCGGTCGAATACGATGATCGATGCGTTGATCGAGTAACCAAAGATGGTGAGCGCCGCTGCGATGAAGTTGGTATCCAGCGGAATCTGCAGCCAAACGTAAACCGACAGCATAATCAGCAGATCGTGCACCAGGCAGACAATTGCTGCCAAACCGCTGGTCAGCTCAAAGCGGATGGTGATATAGATCAGCATCAGCACAATCGCGACGATCGCGCACAGGAATGCCGCACGCTGCAGGTCGGAACCGACCGACGCAGAAACGTCGTTGTTGTTATAGATATCAGTCTCAGCCAAGCTGTAGGTCTCGGTCATCTTTTCGATGACAGCCTCGCGCTTTTCAGAGTCGATCGAGGTCGAACGGATCAGCACATTTTCGTTGTTATCACCCGAAGAGGTAACGGAGGAAGCCTCCACGCCAGTGACCTCTTTAAACAGGTCGCCAATCTCGGTCTGCAGATTCTGGTCAACCGTCTGGTGCATAGCAAACTCCATCTCGGTGCCGCCTGCGAAGTCAATGCTCAGGTTGAAGAAGTTCTGACCGAACGGCAGTACGATCAGCGAAACCAGACCGGTCAGGAGCAGCAGGATCGAAATACCGCCGAAGACCTTAAAGTGCTTAATGACCGCAAAGCGCGGACGCAGGGCATGATCGTTGAGACCATACGCCTTGGGACTGCGGATGTGGAAATCCACCATGCGGTTAAGCAGGAAGTGGGTCACGGTCAGCGCCGTGAACATGGAAACGATAACGCCGATGCCCAGCGTGGTCGCAAAGCCGACGATCGTACCAGTGCCGAGGAAGAACAGAACCGCCGCTGCAATCAGCGTGGTTACGTTGGAGTCAAGGATTGCGGTGAATGCACGCTTGAAGCCCGACTCAATCGCGCTCTTGACCGTCTTGCCTGCGCGCAGCTCTTCCTTGATGCGCTCAAAGATAACGACGTTAGCGTCAACCGCCATACCGATTGACAATATGATACCCGCGATGCCCGGCAGCGACAGGTTGACGCGAATGAGGCTGAAAATCAGCGCTTCGATCACGATATAGAAGCCCAACGCGAGGCATGCAACCAGACCGGGGATGCGGTAAACGATCAGCATGAACAGGCAGACGAGCAGCACGCCGATCGCGCCCGCGATCAGGGAAGTGCGCATTGCGTCCGCGCCCAGCTGCGGGCCGATCGAACGCAGCTCAACCTGCGTCAGAGAGAACGGAATCTGGCCGGCGTTGATCAGATCAGCCAGCTCCTGCGCGCTTTCACGGGTAAAGCTGCCCGAGATCACACAGCTGTCATTGTCGATCTTTTCGCTGACCGAAGGATAGGAGATAATCTGATCATCCATCACAATATACAGCTGGTTGGTGCCGTCCGTGCGGGCGGAGATCGCTGCGGTAGCCTCCGCAAACTTTTCGCGGCCCTCGCTCGTAAACTGCACCTGAACATAGTGAATATCGGCTACTTCGCTGCCGGTCGGACGACCATAGCCATAGGAAGCCTTGGCGATGTCCTCACCGGTCAGCCATTCCTTGCCGTCTGCATCCACGAAGAGCAGCTGCGCGGTGGTGCCGAGCGTCTGTACTGCCTCTTCCGGATTGGTGATCTGCGGGATCTCAACCGTCACGCGGTTGTCGCCCGTCAGGGTGACGGTTGCTTCGGTAAAGCCCTTATCGGTCAGACGTTGACGAATAACCTTCTGCACCGAGTTGATATCGTCAGCCAGATTGGCCATATCATAGCCGTCCGGGATCTGCGCCTCATACACGATACGCGAACCGCCGACCAGGTCAAGGCCCAGACGGATGCCGTTTTCGGTATCCAGCACGCTCGGAATAATCGCCTTGAGGGATGCAGCCACGGTTTGATTGGACGTATCCGCCGCATTGTCGGTGGTGTTCGCCGCGGTATAGTCCGTGGTTTGGGTTGTCGTATCGTCTGCGGTATTATCCGCCGTATCCGTATCTGCGGCAGTACCCGTTGTATCCGATGCCGCCGTATCCCGGAACGGCATGGTCCAGCCCCCCGGAATATACACACCTGTCACTGCGGTCACGCCCAGGAAAATAATGACGAGCATGACAGCAATGAAGGAAATCACACTTTTCTTCAATTTTTCTGCCTCCTTCGTTTTCTTACACAGCTAAAGTAGTATACTGCGAAACTACTTAAAAGTCAACCTCAGCGCGCCGCACGCTTACAGGTTGATCTCCACTGTAACCTCTTCTCCCTCCAGATAGGGCGCAATCGCGGGACGAACACACTCGCTGAGGAACTCGTCCACCTGCGACGGGCAGCGGCCGATGTATGCCGCCGGGTCGAGATGCTCGAGGATTTGCTCGCGCGTCATGCCGAACATCGGGTCAGCCGCGATGCGGTCGATCAGATCGTTGTCCAGCCCCTCTTCCTTGATACGCTTGCCGGCCGCCATCGAGTGCTCGCGGATGCGCTCATGCAGCTCCTGCCGGTTGCCGCCGCGCTTGACCGCATCCATCATAATGTTCTCGGTCGCCATGAAGGGCAGCTCGTTCATCACATGCGCCTCGATCACCTTGGGATAAACCACCAGACCGGAAACCACGTTGATCATAATGTTCAGGATCGCATCCACCGCAAGGAAAGCCTCCGGCACGGAAATGCGCTTGTTAGCCGAGTCATCGAGCGTGCGCTCAAACCACTGGGTCGCGGAGGTAAACGCCGGGTTCAGGCTGTCGCAGATGACGTAACGCGCCAGCGCGCAGATGCGCTCGGAACGCATCGGATTGCGCTTGTACGGCATCGCGGACGAGCCGATCTGATGCTTTTCAAACGGCTCCTCAATCTCCTTGAGGTGCTGAAGCAGACGCAGATCGGTGGCAAACTTGGACGCGGACTCCGCAATACCGGCGAGGGTTGCCAGCGTCTGCGCGTCGATCTTGCGCGAATAGGTCTGACCGGAAACCGGAACCACGCCCGCAAAGCCGAAGTCATCCGCAATGCGCTTTTCCAGCTCCTTAACCTTGCTCTCGTCCCCGTCGAACAGCTCCATGAAGGACGCCTGCGTGCCAGTCGTGCCCTTCGAGCCGAGCATGCGCAGGTTTTCGATGCGGAACTCGACCTCATTCAAATCCATCAGCAGCTCATTCATCCAGAGCGTTGCACGCTTGCCGACGGTCGTCAGCTGCGCGGGCTGGAAGTGCGTAAAGCCGAGCGTCGGCTGCGCCTTGTGCGCATCCGCAAAGCGCGCCAGCTTGTCCAGCACAACCGCAAGCTTTTTGCGCACGAGCAGCAGACCCTCACGAATCTGGATGATGTCGGTATTGTCCCCGACATAGGCGCTGGTCGCACCCAGATGGATGATACCGGCCGCCTTGGGCGCGGCCTTGCCGAAGGTGTACACGTGCGCCATGACATCATGGCGGACTTCCTTCTCGCGGGCGCGCGCGGTGTCATAGTCAATGTCGGTCAGATGGGCTTCCATCTCATCGACCTGCTCCTGCGTGATGGGCAGGCCGAGCGCCATCTCCGCTTTGGCCAGCGACACCCACAGGCGGCGCCAGGTTGAAAACTTCATGTCCGAGGAGAACACATACAGCATCTCCTCCGACGCATAGCGCGAGGACAGCGGGCTTTCGTACACGTTATTCATGTCAGTCGTCCTTTCAAATCCGTCTTATATTTGATTGCATCAGCAAACGGGCAGACAATGATACATCTTATTTATTTTAACACTGCACAGCGCGCATTTCAAGCGAAATCGCCCTGTTTCGCGCATATATTGTAACAATAAACAAAGAATAGTCCCCCTTTGCCCGCGTATTTGACACGCCGCCGCGCCCCGCTGCTTGACGGGCGGCAAAACACATGCTATCATCAGGGCAACAGGCAATCAGGAGGTGCGCGATATGCGAAAAGCCCGTCAGGAAGAATGCGCGGCGCTGGCCGCGTTGATGTTCGACCAGTTTTATGATAAACCGGAATTGCAGCAGCAGTTTTCCGGTATCGACCCGGAAACCGCCCGCAAAATCGGACCGACCGTGCTCAGCCTTGGACAAGGCTATTTCTTTTCGCACGGAGACGTTTTCGTGTGCGACGCACCGGACGGCACGCTCGCGGGCGCGCTTGTTGGCGCAGATCCGCGCCGCCTGTCCCGCTTTGGCCCGATTGGGCAATTTTTGTATGCGCTCAGTCACAGCCGCACCCTGCGTGATATTCCCAACTCCCTGCTGACGCAGATCATGCGCAACTCGCGCCCGGTCATGGCGGTGCACAGCGCAAACTGGTACAAACGCTACTGCGGCCGACCGTATTATATCGCGCAGTTTGGGGTAGATCAGCCCTACCGCGGCACCGGCATTGCGCGTGAGCTGATGGAAGGCGCAATCGAACACGCCGTCGAGCAAGGGTACCCGGCCATCGCGCTCGAGACACTCTCGCGCGAGAATGTGCCGATGTACCTGCATTTCGGCTTCAAGCTCAAGCAGGTGTACACCTGCGGCGACTTCACCGAATACCGGCTGCTGCTGCCGCTGCTCTCGCCGCTATCCATATAAAAAAGGATGTGCTTTCGCACATCCTTCTTATTATAACCTGTTTATTATGCGTTCTTAATGAACTCCTCCAGCCGGTCGAGACCCTTGTCGATCTCCGCCAGCGAGGTCGCATAGCTCCAGCGGACAAAACCCGGCGCGGCAAACGCGGTGCACGGCACGGTCGCAACCAAGCCTTTTTCGAGGAACAGCTGCGCGAAATCCTCCGCGCTCTCGATCTTTTTGCCATACATGGTTTTGCCGAGGAAGTTCTTCATATTCATCATAACATAGAACGCGCCCTGCGGCTTGATACAGGAAACGCCCTCAATGCGGTTCATGCGCTCCACCAGATGATCGCGACGCGCCTCAAACGCCTGCTTCATCACCTGCATATCCTCCTGCGGGCCCTTGAGCGCCACAATTGCAGCGTGCTGCGAAATCGTGGACGGCGCCGAGGTGGAATGACTCAGATAGTTGCTCATCACGCGCGCGAGTTCTGGGTTAGACGCGCTGTAACCGATACGCCAGCCGGTCATGGCGTAGCTCTTGGAAACGCCGTTGACAATGATGGTGCGGTTTTTGACGTCCTCATTCAGCGATGCGAAGGAGACAAACTCAATGTCGTCATAAACCAGATTGCAATAGATTTCATCCGCAATAACGTAGATGTTCTTGCGGCAGCAAACCTCCGCAATGGCTTCCAGTTCCTCACGGGTATAAACCATGCCGGTCGGGTTGCAGGGCGAATTAAGCATAAACACCTTGGTTTTGTCCGTGATCGCCGCTTCCAGCTGTGCCGCCGTGATCTTGAAGTCCTGCTCTTCTTCCGCCGCCACGATCACCGGCACCGCGCCCGCCTGCTGCACCATTTCCGAGTAGCTGACCCAGTAGGGCGCTGCGATGACAACCTCATCGCCCGGGTTGCACAGCGTCATCAGTGCGATATAAACCGAGTGCTTCGCGCCCGAAGCCACGACGATCTGCTTGGGCTCATAGTCCAAACCGAAATCGGCTTTCAGCCGGTAGCATGCCGCTTCGCGCAGCTCCATCAAACCAGCTGCCGGCGTATAACGGGTCTGGTTGTTCTCGATTGCCTCAATACCGGCCTGCTTGATGTGCTCCGGAGTCGGAAAATCCGGCTCGCCCGCGCCAAAGCCGACCACATCCTTGCCTTCGGCCTTCATCTGCTTGAACAGCGAGTCGATGACAAGCGTCGTCGATGCCTGTACCCCCGCCGCGATTCTGGAAATCGGTTTCAATGCCACTGCTCAGCACTCCCTTTTCGTCTCTCTATGATTTTATTATATGCCTGCCGCTTTCTTTTTGCAAGTCTGCGCCTGCAAAACTGCAAAACAGAAGAATAGAAAAAACCGCCGGTTTGGGCGGTTTTGGTGTGGATATTTCACAAAGCGCGGTCAAAGTCGCGCGAAAAGATGACGAGCGCACGCCCGTCCCGAATTTCGACCGTAACAATCTCGTTTGCCGCAGCCTCGTTGGAAATGGTCACCATGCCTGCGCGCGTGACCGTCGCGTCTTGCAGCGGGTATTTTGCATTTTCAATCGTCACGCCATGCAGTGCAGCGTCCAGCGGCACAAGGGAGAAATAGTGGTACTCTTCCGGCATTTTGAATTTCCGGCAGCCGCCCTCATGCAAAACGATACGGTTTTGCCGATCGAGCACGGTCAGATGCCCGCCCATCGCATACGCTTCTTCGAGCAGCGACAGGTTGGCCAGCATGTGGTCGATGCGCCCGCCGGTCGCGCAGACCAGCGTCGCCTCGGTGCAGCCGCGGCGAAACACCTCGCGCAGGCAGCCCTGCGTGTCCGTATCGTCCTTTTCCGGTTTGAGCCGGATGATCTCCGTTCCTTCAATCTCCGGCATGGAGTCACAGTCCGAAATCATAAAGTCCGGGTGCAGCCCAAGCGCACGCGCATGGCGCAGACCGCCGTCCGCGCAGGCAATCAGCGCGTCCGGGTGCTTGTCCAGAAACGCGCGGATGTAGCCATATTCGGTTTCGGGCGCGGCGGCAAAAATCAGCGCGTGCCGCCCTTGGAAATCTCCAATTGCTTCAAATCCTTTACGCTGTCATACAGTTTGACATAGCTTTCGTGACGGCTTTTTGCGATCTCGCCCGCCTCAACGGCGGCCAGTATCGCACAGCCCTTTTCCTTGACATGTGCGCAGCCGGTAAACTGGCATTGCCCCATATACGGCGCAAATTCCGGGAACGCATATTGCAGATCCTCGGCCAGCACCAGATCCATCTGCTCGGTTTCAAACGAGGAAAAGCCGGGCGTGTCCGCAATGTAACCGCCGCCCTCAATCGGGTGCAGCTCGACATGCCGCGTCGTATGTTTGCCGCGGCCGATGCGGTCGGAAATCGCGCCGACCGCCGCGCCGAACTGCGGGTCGATGCGGTTGAGTACGCTCGACTTGCCCACGCCCGAGTTGCCCGCAAACGCGGCCACCCGTCCACGCAGGCGGTCTTTGAGTTCGTCAATGCCCGCGCCGGTCAGCGCGCTGACGCGCAGAACATCAATGCCGCTTTTCCGATAGGTTTCAAACAGCGCGTCTCCCGGGTCTTCGTCGGTCTTGTTGATGACCACCAACGCGCCGATCTCCTTGTGCACCGCGATAGCCGTTACCTTGTCGATCAAAAACGGGTCGGTCACGGGCGGCGCTGCCGAGGCGACCGCCACCAGCAGGTCGAGATTGGCGACCGCAGGCCGCACCAGACTGTTTTTGCGCGGCGCAATGTCAAGCAGATAGCCCGTGCCGTCCTCCGGCTGGATTTCGAGCGTGACGCGGTCGCCCACGATGGGCTTGCCCACAGTTTTGCGGAAACGCCCGCGCGCCTTGCACTCGATCAGGCCTTCGGCGGTGTCCACATAGTAGAACCCGCCGATGCCCTTGAGAATGATCCCTTCGATCAAACTTTCGCCCCTTCCATCAGTTGAAAGTATAGGTCTGCGAGCTGGACACACCGTCCACGCTGACCGTAACCTCATGCTGTCCGGGCGTGCTGGTCAGCGGCACCGAGATGCTGCCCAGACTGGTCTCATGCGTCTCGTCATACTGCACTACGCCGTCCACCGAGATAACCACATGCGCCATATCCGTACTATCCGGCAGCGCTACCGGAATGGTTGCCGAACCCGTGGTCGGCGTGGGCTGCGTGGGCTGCTCCTGCGTATCGCTGCTGCCGCCGCTGCTGCTTTCACCGCCAGTTTCCGGCTTGTCTTCTTCCGTCGGAGTCTCCGGCTTTGTCTGCTGCTCGCTCTTTCCCTTGGAAATCTGAATGTTGACTGCCGTGCCTTCGTTGACCTCGTTTCCTTTGGTGACCGACTGCCAGACAACCGTACCGACCGAGGCGGAGCTTTCCACCTGATCAACCGAGCCAAGCACCAGACCCTTATCCGTCAGCGCCTTTTCCGCTGCACTCTGCGACAAGCCGTACAGATCGGGCACCGAGGTTTTCTTTTCCTCCTTGCCCTTGCTGAGATAGATGGTCAGCGTCGCGCCTTTTTCCAGCTCCTCGCCGGCAGCGGGGTCGGTGCGGGTGATCTTACCCGCTTCGATGTCGTCACTGTATTCCTCCTGCGTCTGATAGCTGACTTCATGCTCGTCCAGCATAGCCTGCGCATATTCCAGCGTGCGGTCCTTGAAATCGATCACCTTATAGGTATCGCTGACATTATCGCCGCCCGCCGATACGGTCAGTGTAATGATTGCGCCCTTGGTCACCTTGGTGCCCGGTTCGGGGTCCTGTTCCAGAATTTCGCCCACCGGCCGATCGGATTCCTGCCGCTGATCGGCTTCCTGCATGGTAAACTGGCCGGTATAGGTCGAATCGGCCATCACATCGTCGATCGTCTGCCCGACAAGCGACGGCACTGTCAGCTTTTCCTCGCCGTTGCCGCCCGTGGCCATCAACAGGCCGACCACCACAAGCGCGATCACGGCCACGACTGCGACCGCGATGCCCGCAGCGAGTCCCGGTCGTTCCGCCAAGCGGTCAAAAAAGCCCTCCGGCTCGCGCACCGCGGTCGCGGTCTCGCGCCGCTGCGCGGCTGCATGTGCCGCCTGCTCCTGCGCAGCCGTGCGGCGCGCCGCACGCTGCACATCGCGGCCAATGACCTGCGTTTCGCCTGTTTCATCATCCGTATAGGCATAGCCGAAACGCATCTGCGCGTCGTTCTTGAGCTGCTCCAGATCCGCATACAGCGCTTCCGCCGAAGCATAGCGCTTGCCGATGTTGGCGCACATCGCGTGCATCACGATCTCATCCAGCCCCTTAGGGATGCCGGGCATCAGCTCGCTCGGTGCGAGCGGCACAGCATTGAGGTGCTGCATAACGACCTGCAAGGCGGTTTCGCCTTCAAACGGCAGCTTGCCGGTGAGCATTTCGTACATTACGACGCCCAGCGAGTAGATGTCCGTCCGGTAGTCGATCTTAGAGCCTTTCGCCTGTTCGGGCGAGATATAATGCACCGAGCCGATGGCCTCCTGCACCACGCGGGTCTCCTGCGTGGTCGCAAAGGATGCAATACCGAAGTCGGTGAGCTTGGCAGTGCCGTCGCGCAGAATGATGACATTCTGTGGCTTGATATCCTGATGGATGATGCCGCGGGAATGCGCATGAATGAGCGCGCGGCAGATCTGTTCCGCAAAGAACACGGACTCCTGCCAGCCCAAGTGGCCCTTTTTCTGCAAATATTCCTTGAGGGTAATGCCCTCGATCAGCTCCATGACGATATAGTCCGTGCCGTTTTCGCTGCCGACATCAAACACTGATACAATGTTATGATGGCTGAGCTTGGCGACCGCCTGCGACTCGATCGAGAACCGCTTGCGGATATCCGGGTCCTTGGCATACTCATCCTTGAGGATCTTGACGGCGACATAGCGGTTGAGCACCACATCACGCGCACGATAAACGACCGCCATGCCGCCCACACCGACCACATCGATGATCTCATACCGGCCGCCGAGCAGTTTGCCGATATATTTGTCCATAGGGGGTTACGCCTCCTCTTCCGCGCCGCGGGTGAACAGCGCAACCGTGATATTATCGCGGCCGCCACCCTCCAGCGCGAGGGTCAGCAGCGCATCGCCCGCCAATGCGAGCGTTTTGGCATCTTTGAGTGTCTGGGCAATTTTTTCATCCTCGACCATGCCGGTCAGCCCATCCGAGCACAGCAGCAGAATTTCGCCCGGCGCGAGCCGCGCTTCAAACAGATCGCCGTCCACATCCGGCTCCACGCCGACCGCACGGGTAATCAGGTTCTTTTGCGGGTGGGTGCGGGCATCCGCTTCGGTGATGCGGCCCTGACGGCGCATCTCTTCCACATAGGAATGATCCTCGGTCAGCTGATGCAGGCGCGTGCCATCGAATAAGTAGGCGCGGCTGTCCCCGACGTTCAGAATGGTTACCTGATCGTCCTGCACAAGCGCCGCAACCAGCGTGGTTCCCATGCCGCGGAATTCCGGCTGCCGTCCGGCAAGCGAAAACACCGTATCATTCGCCTGTACGAGCGCATGCGTCAGCAGCGTCTGGCGCTTTGTCGCGTCGAGCGTCTCCTTCAGCGAACTGCGTGCCGCCTCCATAAACGACTGCGCAGCAAACCGGCTGGCCACGTTGCCTGCGTTGGCACCGCCCATACCGTCACACACGACGAGCAGCACGGTCTGATTATCCTCCCGCGCTTCGATTTGATAGATATCCTGATTGGTCGGGCGCACACGGCCTCTGTCCGTCAAGCCAAACCATTCCATAGGAACACCTCCAGTGTCTTGTAAGGATGATATCTCCCGTTCGGGTATCCGGTTTTGATACAACCGGCTTAATTTTGCTGTTTTTGCAGCTCCCTGCGGCGCAGCTGGCCGCAGGCGGCATCGATATCCGGGCCGAGCCGCCGGCGCACGGTCGCGGTCACGCCGCGCTTTTCCAGCGCCTGCTGGAAGCGGCGCACGGCTTCCGGCCGCGAAGGCCGCAACGGGCTTTCCGCCACCTCGTTAAGCGGGATCAGATTCACGTGCGCGGGCCTGCCGCGCAGGAGCGAGGCCAGCTTTTCGGCCTGCCACGGGCGGTCGGTTTTATCCCGCGCCATCATGTACTCGTAGGAAATACGCCGTCCAGTGGTGTCGAAGTAGTAGCGACATGCGCGCATCAGTCGTTCGACCGGATAGGCGTCGTTTACCGGCATGATGGATGAGCGCGTTTCGTCGTCCGGCGCGTGCAGCGACACTGACAGCGTGATCTGCAATTTTTCTCCCGCCAGCTTCTCTATTTTATCAGCAATTCCGCTCGTTGACAAGGAAATATGCCGCTGTCCGATGTTCACGCCCTCCGGGCAGCTGACCAGATGCAGGAATTTCAGCACATTGTCGTAGTTGTCGAGCGGCTCACCTGTGCCCATCAGCACGATGTTGGACACCGTCTCACCGCTGTCCTTCTGCATGAACAGCACTTCATCCAGAATTTCGCCCGCGGACAGATGGCGTTTTAGGCCATTTAAGCCTGAAGCACAAAACTTGCACCCCATCCGGCAGCCCACCTGCGTGGACACGCAGACCGACACGCCATGCTCATAGTGCATGAGTACGGACTCGACGCAGTCGCCGTCCCGCAGCCGCCACAGATATTTCACCGTGCCGTCCACTTTGCTCACCTGCTTGCGCGCCACCTGCGGCACGGTCAGCACAAAGCGTTCGGCAAGCCGCGCGCGCAGGTCTTTGGACAGGTTGGACATCTCTTCAAAGGACTCTACGCCCCCGTGAAGCCATTTGAAGATCTGTCCCGCGCGGAAAGGCTTTTCGCCCATCTCGGCAAGTGCGGCTTTCAGTTCTTGGATTGTCAGGGATTTGATCTCTGTCATGCGTTCTTCTTCCTCATCTTGGCGATAAAAAAGCCATCGGTCTGATGTACGGGCGGCAGCAGCGTCACCATGCCGTCCTCGCGTGCACCGCATACCTTGTGCTCCCACGGCACAGCCTCAAACGACGGATTTGCCGCGAGAAACGCACGGACAACGTCCTCATTCTCGCGCTGCAAAATCGTGCAGGTCGAATAGACCAGCGTGCCGCCGGGTTTGACATACTGCGCGCAGTTTTGCAGAATTTTCGTCTGCAAGTCTGGCAGATTTTCCAGCTCCGCGGGATCTTTGTAGCGGATTTCCGGTTTTTTGCGGATAATACCCAGTCCGGAACACGGCACATCGCACAACACCACATCCGCCGTACCTTTCCATTCCTCTCTCGGCGCAGAAGCATCCTGCAAGGCGGTTTGGATATTTGAAAGGCCCAACCGCTGCGCGCCCTCGAGGATGCGGGTCAGCTTATGTTCGTAAATGTCGCACGAAGTAACGCTGCCGCGTCCCTGCATGCGTCCGGCCATGGCAAAGCTCTTGCCGCCGGGCGCGGCACAGCAGTCGAGCACCGTGTCGCCCGGTTTGGGATCGGCCACCGCGGCCGCGAGCGCACTCGCCGCGTCCTGCACGGTGATCTCGCCCGACTGAAACGCACGTGTTGCCGCTGCGTCCCCGCCGGTACACAGCAAAATGTCGTCAAACGCCGGATGCACCTGCACGGTCAGCCCCGCGTTTTCCAGCGCCGCGCGCGCAGCTTCTGGCGTGGTTTTTAAAAGGTTGACCCGGACGGATACCGGCGTGTCTGCGTTGTCAGCCTGACACAGCTTTTCGGCCATTTTGCGCCCGAACTGCTCGGACCACAGCCGCACCAGCCATTCGGGATGGCTGTACCGCAACGCATAGTAACTTTCCTTGTCCGGGCAGTCGAGCACGGGCAAACTGCCGTTTTGCACCGCTTCCGCTGCGTGCCGCAGCACGGCGTTGGCAAACGAAACCGTGCGTCCGTCCGCGCGGCAGTACCGCCGCACCAGCTCCACCGTCTCCGCTACCGCGGCGTGCGGCGGGATTTTATCCATCAAAATCAGCTGATACAGCCCCATGCGCAGGCAGATACGCACGCGCGGCGCAATTTTTTTGAGCCGCACGCTGGAAAAGTGCCGCAGATACCAGTCGAGCAGCATCTCGTTCTGCACCGTGCCGTACACCAGCCGGGAAGCAAGCGCTGCGTCACGGCTTTCGAGCGCAGCGCGGGCGAGGCACTGGTGCAGCGCACCGTCCGACCATGCGCCGTCCTCGTCCATTGCAAACAGCGCAAAGGCCGCGGCTTCGCGTGCCGTGCGTGGGCGTTTGTCAGTCATCGCGTCTCCGTCCTCCAAAAATCAGCAGCAGGCGCAAAAGCTGTGCAAGCGACACCGCCAGCGCGGCCACATAGGTCATCGCAGCGGCGGTCAGCGTCTTTTTCGCCATCGGATATTCGTCTTCATAGAGCAGGTTGCGCTCACGGATGGCCGCCAGCGCGCGGCGCGATGCGTCCAGCTCGACCGGCAGCGTCACCAGCTGGAACACGGTCGAAAGCGCGAACGCAAGGATGCCGACATTGATAAACATCTCGGAATTGAACACCAAACCGAGCAGAATCAGCGGAAACGCCGCCATTGAGCCGAACTGCGTCAGCGGGATGATGGCCGAGCGCAGGCGGATTGGAAAATATCTGACCGCATACTGCACCGCATGGCCCGCCTCATGCGCGGCCACGCCGACCGATGCGACCGAGGTCGAGTCATACACCGCATCCGACAGCCGAATCACGTTCGAGCGCGGGTCAAAATGGTCGGTGAGTCTGCCGGACACGCGCTCGATGCGCACACCGGTCACACCGTTTGCACGCAGAACGGCCTCGGCCGCCTGTGCGCCGCTCATGCCGCGGCGGTTCAAAACCTGTGAATACTGATTAAAGGTGCTCTTAACCTTGCTCTGCGCCCAAAAAGCCAGAATGATGCACGGAACCACCAGCACGATATAATACATATCGATGCCATAATAACCAAAATAAGGCATAGTTTACTCCTTTGATTCGCCCAAAACGGTTGCTTTCTCCACCGCATGACCGCGCAGAAAATCCGCGCTCTTCATGCGTTTGCCACCGACCAGTTGAATCTCCTCGAGTGCCAGCGCCCCCGCGCCGCACGCGACCACAAGTCCCTTTTTCGCATCGCTCACCAGCACTTCGCCCGGCTTACCTGCCCCGTCCACCGACTGTGCCGCATAAATCTTGAGCCGCGCGCCGTGAAGCGTCGTCAGCGCGACCGGCCACGGATTCAGTCCGCGGATCAGACAGTCGATCTCGTGCGCCGACTTGGACCAGTCAATCACCGCCATAGCTTTATCCAGCATGTGCGCATAACAGCTTTGCGACTCGTCCTGCGGGGTCGGAGTGATGCTGTCGAGTTCGACGAGCGTGCGCACCAGAAGTTCCGCGCCCGCCTGCGCCAGGCGGTCGAACAGCTCGCCTGCGGTCTCCCGCGCGCCAACTTCGGTTTCGTACTTCAGCAGCATGTCGCCCGTGTCCAGCCCCTCGGCCATCAGCATGGTCGTCACGCCCGCCTTTTGATCGCCCGCGATCACCGACCACTGAATGGGTGCCGCGCCGCGCCAGCGCGGCAGCAGCGAGCCATGCACGTTGATGCATCCGCGCGGCGGGATGTCCAGCACGACCTTCGGCAGCAGCTTGCCATACGCCACGACGATGATGACCTCGGGCGCCAGCGCGCGCAGCTGCGCCTGTTCGTCCTCGTTTTTGAGCGTCTGCGGCTGAAAAACCGGGATGTTGTGCTCCAGCGCCAGCGTTTTCACCGGCGGCGGGGTCAGAATCTGCTTGCGGCCCTGCGGCTTGTCGGGCTGGGTGTATACCGCACATACCTCATGCCCTGCGTCAATCAGCGCCTGCAAGCTCGGCACGGCGAAATCCGGCGTGCCCATGAATACAATTCTCATTCCGCGTCTCCCTCGCCACCCTGCTGGAGGTCTTCGGGATCAACATACTCTTCTACCTTCTCAGTGAACAGATGACCATCGAGGTGCTCGGTCTCGTGGCAGAAGCACTGCGCGACAATGCCCTCGCCCTCGCGCTCAAACCAGTTGCCGTCGCGGTCCTGCGCGCGGATCTTGGCCCAGGTCGGGCGGGTGACATAGCCATACACGCCCGGAACAGACAGACAGCCCTCGACCACACGCTCCTCGCCGTGCGTCTCGATCACCTCGGGGTTGACCAGCTCAACCATCTCCTCCGGCTCGGTGTTGACGTCCAGCAGCACAACCACGCGGCGCAGCACGCCGACCTGCGGCGCGGCAAGCCCCACGCCGCCCGAGTTTTCCAGCGTCTCGCGCATGTCGTCGAGCAGCGTATGCAGACGCGCGTCAAATTTTTCCACCTTACGGCTGTGCTTCAAAAGCTGTTCATCGCCCTGTGTCAGAATTTTACGAAGTGCCATGTCAGTTCAGTCCTCCATCTTTCAGCATTGCCGTATACCGGCGCAAACATTCCTGTATTTTTTCCTCTTCCAGTGCCGGAAACGGCACAACCGGCTGCGCCGGCCCGTCGCCGCCCAGCCGCTTTTCAAACCAGCCCACGTCGTGCCACCGCTCGAACTTCCAGCCCGAGCCGTGCCACACGCCTGTGAGCGCGAAGCCCAGTTTTTCGTGCAAGCGGTGACTTTTTTCATTCGGCAGCGTAACGCAGCCGTATAAGATGCGTATATTCTGCATGTCCAGCAGGTCAATGAGGCATCGGTACAGCACGGTTCCCACGCCCCGCCCCTGCGCCTCCGGCGCAAGATAGATCGACAGCTCCACCGCCCAGTCATATGCCGCGCGCTCACGGATATGGTGCGCGTAAGCGTAGCCAACCGGCTTTCCAGCTTTCTCGCACACAAGATAGGGAAAGTGCGCAAGCGTATCGGTAATGCGTGCGGCAAATTCCGCTGCCGCGGGCACCTCATATTCAAACGTGATGACCGTATCCGTGATGTACGGTTGATAGATTGCCAGCAGCGCGGCCGCGTCCTCTTCCGCCGCACGCCGGATGGTAAATTGTTGCTGCATATCGTTTCCTCCGCGCCTTATAGGTCGGGATTTTCGTCCGCAAACACCGTCACCCCGCGGTTTTTGCTGTCCTGCAAAAACTCACGCATGACGCCCGCAATCAGCGCACGCCAGCGTGCGGTGTTTTGCGCGCGCATGGTCAGGTGGTAGCGATACCGCCCCATGATCTTGACCACCTGCGCCGCCGCCGGGCCGAGCACAGGCGCTTTTACATCCGCATACTGCCCTTCCATCAGGCTTTGCAGACGGGTCTTGAGCGAGAGAAGGCTTGCCAGCACCTGCTGCTCGACCTCGCCCACCGCAGTCAACACGGTCAGATCGCAAACCGGCGGGCATTGCAGCGCTTGCCGCGTTTCCATTTCCCGCTCATAAAAGGCCTCGTAGTCCTGCCGCGCGGCGGTCAAAATGACCGGATGCGTCGGGCTGTATGTCTGAATCACCGCTTTGCCCGTATCAAACCGCCGTCCCGCGCGTCCCACCACCTGTGTAATCAGCGAAAAGGTTCGCTCCCGCGCGCGGTAATCCTGCGCATACAGGCTTTGGTCCGCGTCCAGCACACCGACGAGCGTCACATTCTCGAAATCCAGCCCTTTGGTCACCATCTGGGTGCCGAGCAGGATGTCCGCGCCGCCCTTTGCAAACTGCGCAAGCAGCTTTTCGTGCGCGCCCTTGGTGGTCATCGTGTCCGCGTCCATGCGCAGCACGCGCGCGGATGGAAACTTTTCGTGCAATTCCTGTTCGACCTTTTGCGTGCCGGGCGTTTCGGTGAACAGGCTGGTGCCACCGCAGACCGGGCAAGTGCCCGTAATCTTGACCGATGCGCCGCAGTAGTGGCACATCGCGCGGCCGGACGCAGAATGATAGGTCATGCTCGTCGAGCAAGACGGGCATTCCGGCACCCAGCCGCACAGCGCGCAGCCGATCACACGGCTGTTGCCGCGCCGGTTGAGAAACAGAATCGCCTGTTTGCCCTTTTGCAGCGTGTCGATCAACTCACTCTCAAGCTGATGCCCGATCACGCCGCTGCGTCCTTCACGCGCCTGCCCGCGCAGATCTGCAATCTGCACCTCGGGCAAGCTCGTACCCATAAACCGCTCGGTGAGCGAAAACACCGGATATTTGCCCTGTTTTGCTCCGTAATAGGTCTCAACCGATGGAGTTGCGGAGCCGAGAACAAGCAGCGCGCCCTCGTGCGCGGCGCGGTACTTGGCCACATCGCGCGCGTGATAGCGCGGAGACTGCTCGGATTTATATGCACCGTCCTGCTCCTCGTCGAGGATGAGCACTCCGAGATGCTCGACCGGCGCGAAAACTGCCGATCGCGTGCCAATAACGACGCGCGCGCGGCCGGATTTGATCTTTTTAAAGCTGTCATACCGCTCTCCGGCCGACAGCGCGGAATGCAGCACGGCAACCGTGTCACCGAACTGTGCGGCAAACTGCCGCATCACCTGCGGCGTCAGGCCGATCTCAGGCACCAGCACGATTGCACTTTTGCCCTGCTCGAGCGCATGCGCAATGAGTTTGAGATACACCTGCGTTTTGCCGCTGTCGGTCACGCCAAATAACAACGCCGCGCACGGCGCATTCTCGTCCATCAAAGCGGCAAGGCCGTCATAGGCCTGCTGCTGCTGCGCACTGAGCACCGGGGGCGGCGCAGGTGGCACCTCGGAAAAGTCCGGCGTGCGCAGCCGTTCCTCCTGCCGCGCGCACAGTATGCCTTTCTTGACCATGTCGCGCAACGCCGCATCGGTCACGCCGGTCATGTAAACCAGCTCTTTCTGGCTCATCCAGCCGCCGTCCGCCAGCACCGAAACCACATCCAGCCGCGCGGGGCTGCGGCGGCTGATGCGCGCCATTGCCTCGCCCGCTTCCATGTCGAGCGCGAGCATTTTCTCGGTCTTGTCGCCGGATTTTTGTACGGTATTGCTGTGATAAATCAGCACACCCTCGCCTGTCAGCGCATCCAGCACGCGGGTGACGCTTTTACCGCCCAACCGCTGCCGGATATCCGACACGGCCAGCGTCTGCCCCGGCTGGTCGAACAGCTGGAGCACGCGCCCCGCGTCCCCATCCCGCTGACGCAACGCAGCAAGATCAGCGTCGGATGCCAGTGTATACGTCTCGTTTCGCTTGAACCACAGTCCTGCGGGCAACATAACATGTACACAGTCGAAAAACGTGCAGTACAGCCGCTCGCGCATCCACGCGGCAAGTTTGAGCTGCTGCGCGGTCAAAATGGGCGTGTCGTCCAGCACTTCGATGACCGGTTTGAGTTTCATCCCGCCCGTATTCTCTCGGAACGCGAGCACGACGCCTTCCGCCCGTTTATTGCCAAAGCCGAACGGCACGAGAACACGGGTGCCGATTTGCACCTGTTCCCGCAGCTCGTCCGGCACACGGTAGGAGTACAGCTTGTCGATGGCGTAGGTCGCCGCGTCCACGGCGACCGCGCAAATCTGTTCCGTCAACCGCTATACTCCTTTCTCTTTCCAGTTTAGTTTGCCCGCATTGCCAGCAAGCGGTCGAAAATTACGTCCGCCACGTCCTCTTTGGGCATGAGCGGCGGGGTTTCGCGCGTGCCGTCCGCAAACAGTAGGGTCACGGCGTTGGTATCCGTTCCGAAGCCCGCGCCCTTGTCGCGCAAAGAGTTCGCAACCAGCATATCGCAGTTTTTGCGGCGCAGCTTGTCGGCGGCATTCTCCAAAAGGTTTTGCGTCTCCATCGCAAAGCCGCAAAGTTGCTGCCCCGGCCGCTTATTCCGGCCAAGTTCTGCCAGAATATCCGGGTTGCGCACGAGCGCGACGGTCAAATCGTCGTCGCTCTTTTTGAGCTTTTCGTCTGCCGTCTGCGCGGGACGGTAATCGCCCACCGCGGCAGCTTTGATGATGATGTCCTGTGCATCTGCTCGGGAAATCACCGCGTCGTACATGTCGCGCGCGGAGACGATATCCACACGCTGCACGCCGAGTGGCGTTGCCAACGCAGTCGGACCGGAGACCAGCGTCACATCCGCGCCGCGCATCGCCGCGCGTGCCGCAATGGCATACCCCATCTTGCCCGACGAGTGGTTGGACAAAAAGCGTACCGGATCGAGCGCCTCCTGCGTCGGCCCGGCGGTGACCAGCACACGCAGCCCCTTGAGGTCCTGCGGCGTGAGCGCCTGCTCGATGCCGTGCAGCAGCGTCGGTGTGTCCGGCAGCTTGCCGCGGCCGGTGTCGCCGCAGGCGAGATGCCCCGCGGCCGGGTCGATGATATGAAAGCCCCGCTCGCGCAGGGTGTTCAGGTTTTGCTGCGTCACCGGATTGTCGTACATGCCGGTGTTCATCGCGGGCGCGATCACCACCGGCGCTTTAGTGGCCAGCAGCGTTGTCGAAACCATATCATCCGCGATGCCGTGCGCGGCTTTTGCGATGATATTGGCCGTTGCGGGCGCGATGACGAACACATCCGCGGCCTTCGCCAGCGAAATATGCTCGACCTCCCACGCAAAATTGCGGTCAAAGGTGTCCACCACCGTGCGATACCCCGACAGCGTTTCAAACGTGATGGGGGAGATAAACTGCGTTGCCGATTTGGTCATCAGCACACGCACCGTCGCTCCGGCCTGCCGCAGCTTGCTGGTCAGGTCGGCGGCTTTGTAGGCCGCGATGCCGCCCGTCACGCACAGCACCACGGTTTTCCCAGCCAGATGCATGGCTCAGCGGTCCTCCTCCGGCACGTCGCCGTCGTCCAGCTCATGATCGTCAAACTCGTCCAGACGGCGGGTTTCGTCCTCGTGCTCGTCGGCAGCATCCTCGTCGGAAACCGCGTCCTCATTCTCGTCCAGATCGAGCGAGTCATCCACATCGACCATGGCCGCCGCGATCGCGTTATTCTGCGCGATCACCGGCGTGGTGCGCGGGCCCGGACGGTACACGATCGTACCGGCTGCAATCTCGTCCAGCGCCAGCTTTACCGCCTTATCCGGCAGCTGCTCGCCGGTTTCCTCGGCATGATCGGCGATATCGCGGGCGCGCTGCGCAGCCAGATTGACCAGCAGATAGCGGTTGCCCACACGTTTCATCAGTTCCTGCATCGAAGGTTTCAGCATAGTAATCCAATCTCCTTATATTACCCTTTGTATTATTTATGAAAGAACCTGCGCCATTATGTACGGCGCTTTGCCAGAATGCCCTTGAGTTCCTCAACTGCGCGGTCCAGCTGGTCGTTGACGACCACATAATCGAACTCATTCTGATGTTTCAGTTCCTCTTTGGCGGTTTCCAGCCGTTTGAGCACCTTTTCCTCGTCCTCGGTTCCGCGTCCGCGCAGCCGCGCAGCGAGCTCTTCAAACGACGGCGGCGCGATGAATACCATCACAGCATCCGGCCGCTTTTCATGCACCTGCATCGCGCCCTGCACCTCGATCTCCAGAACGACATCAAAGCCTTGCTCCAACTTTTCGTTGACCGGCGCTTCCAGCGTGCCATAATAATTATCCACATAGCGCGCATGCTCCAAAAAGGCGTTCTGCGCGATTTTTTCCTCAAACTCCGCCTTGGAGAGGAAATAATACTGCACGCCGTCGGTTTCACCCGGACGCGGCGCGCGTGTCGTCGCGGAAATCGAATAGAACAGGCGGTCGTCCTGTGCTTGCAGGCGCGCGAGCAGCGTGCCTTTGCCTGCGCCGGACGGACCGGTGAATACATATAAGGTTCCTTTACGCATCTTCGCTCGCTCCTTCCTCCGCATCGCCCGCAAAGCGTGCGGCCACTGTTTCCGGCTGCAGGGCGCTGAGCACCACATGGTCGCTGTCCATAATCAATACAGCGCGGGTGCGGCGGCCATAGGTGCCGTCGATCACCATGCCGCGGTCACGCGCCTCCTGCACAGTGCGCTTGACCGGCGCCGATTCCGGACTGACAATTGCAATCAGCCGGGACGAGGCCACCATATTGCCGAACCCGATATTGATGAGTTTCACCCGAGCCGCCCCCTTTGATGATTATTCGATATTCTGAATCTGCTCGCGGATCTTTTCAATCTCGCTCTTGATGTCCACCACAATGCGCGCCATTGCCACGTCGTTCGCCTTGGAGCCGATGGTGTTAGCCTCGCGGTTCATCTCCTGCACCAGAAAATCCAGCTTGCGGCCGATCGGCTGCGTTTCTTGCAGCATACCGTCCATCTGATGCAAATGGCTGCGCAGACGCACGGTTTCCTCATCCACCGCGGTCTTGTCGGCATAAATCGCCGCTTCGGTCAAAATGCGCGTCTCGTCGATGCTGGTATCCGCCAGCACCTCCTGCATGCGGGCGAGCAGCTTTTCACGGTACTCTTTGACCCGCTCGGGCGAGCGCGTTTCGACCTCGCCGACCATGCGCTCGATCGCCGCACAGCGGCTGCGCACGTCCTCAGCCAGTTTTTCGCCCTCGCGCAGACGCATCTGGTCGAACCCGTCACACGCCTTGTCAAAAACCGCAAGCACTTCGCGGGTCATCGCTTCGGCATCCTGCTCGATGCGCTCCGAACCGAGCACATCCGGCAGCTTGGCCAGCGTCATCACGGTCACATCGTCGCGCAGGCCATAGGTTTCGCTCAGGTCGTGCAGCGCGTCCAGATAGCGCTTTGCCAGCTGATGGTTGACCGTGACGGCCACGTCGCCGCCTTCTTCTACCTCCACGCCGACGAAAATTTCCACCTTGCCGCGCGCAATGCGGGCAGCCGCAGCTTTTTTGACCGCGTCATCCAGAAAACCGTACTGCCGCGGCGCTTTCACCGTGCAGTCCAGATAGCGGTGGTTGACGGCGCGCAGCTCGACCGTGATGGTCTTGCCGTCCCGTTCCTCTTTCGCACGGCCATAGCCGGTCATACTTTTCATAATTTTTCCCCTTCTCAATCGGGCGGCAGGCTTCTGCGCAGCAGTGCGATCAGCCGAGACAACGCCACGTCATAGATAACAAATACAATATTGGCAGCAACCCATACCGCCAAGAGCCGAAAACCGCTCAAAGAGAACTGCGGCAGGAAAACAAAAATCGCAAGTGCAGCCGCAATCACCAGCATGATATTGAAATACGCCAGCTTGAGATCCATCTGTCTCCGGCGCGGCACATAACATTCCACGCAGAATTTTACAATCGGATACAGGCCGCAAAACAGCACATATGCCGCCACCACCATCTTGCGCGGCACAAGCAGCGCGGACAGGATCGCCACCGCCAGATACAGCGTCACTGCGGTTTTCAGCCGCGCGCGCTTCAAAAGCGGCACCGCCGAGGTCACGCCCGCCACCAGACAGGCCGCCGGGCCGACCGATATCGCCGCTCCGCCCACATATAACAGCGCCACGGCGGCTGCGGCCAGCAGGCCGCCGCGCGCGATTTCCTTCGTGTTCATATCAGCATCCTGCGTTGCAGCAGGCATTCAGGCAGCAGTTACAGACCGCGAGCTGCACGCAGAAGTCACACAGATTGGCCTCCTGCATGGGTCGATAGCCGCCGTAGCCGCCCGACATGTTCAGGTTGTTGAGCGCGGTGCGGTACTCCATGTTGGACGGATCCATCTGGCAGGCCTGCGTATAGGCCCGCGCGGCCTCGTCATACCAGCCCTTGCGGTAGTACACCGTGCCCATCAGGTAGAACCACTCCGCGTCGCGGCCGTTTGCACGTTGCAGCAACGCTTCGGCCATGCCCAGATTGCCCTGATTGATCGCCTGCCGCACCTGACTGTACAGCGAAGCGTTCGCGCCCGAATAAGCGCGCTGCTGCTGGCTTCCGCCATACTGCTGCCCGCCGCTGTACTGCTGTCCGCCCGATGCGCCGGACGAAGTTTTGCCTGCGCGCTCGTTCATAATCATGTCGTAGGCCTCGTTGATTTCCTTCATGCGGGCCTCGGCCAGATCGGCAAGCGGATTGTTGATATAGTTGTCTGGATGATACTTGCGCGCCAGCTCGCGGTAAGCGCGTTTGACGTCGTCGTCGCTTGTCTGCGGCGTAACGCCGAGCACCTTATAGGGATCCATGTTTGCCCCATCCTCCGTTCGTTTGGTACGTCCCGTCCAGCACCTGTTTCGTCACCAGCGGCATACCCAGAAAAATAATATTGCGGATCAGGTCCGCGTCCCGCCCTATATCCAGCAGGTCATACGCCATGCAGGTATCGGCGAGCGACCGCTCCAGCGTGCGCTCAAGCGGCTGTCTGATCTCTGTCAGGTCCGGCGTGCGCAGCCCATAGCGCAGCACCACCGGATTATAATTGTCCTGTTCCAGATCTTCCGCCACGTCCTGTGCAGCGTCCAGCAGGTAGATCCACCGCCCGACGTGGTAAAACATCTGCCGCAGCACGCGCTCACGCGCGTCCCCGGTGTGCGGCACTGCCGCCGCGGTCAGCCGTGCGGAAGCGTCCGCCGCGCGATCCATTGAATCGCACTGATCGCGCTCCAACTGCTGCAAATCGGCAAGCGACTGCACCATTTCGTCGTCGGTCTCGGGCAGACGCGCCCGCGCGCGTTCATATCCGCGCCGTCCCAACCGGCACAGCAGCCACGCCAGCGCACGCTTCGGCCCTTTTTCGTCGGCCAGACTGTCGCGGAATTTGTGATAGGTGAGCAGCACGCTCACATCGGCCGCCAGTTCCAGCGCTTCATCAGGCGCGGCACACGGACGCCGCGTGAGCGGATGCGCGTCGCATCGTTTGCGGCACGGCAGCGCAGTCTCTTCCTGGCCGCTGCCGATTACGAGTGCAAAAAACGTCATGTCATAGCTCAGGAACAGGGTATAAAACCGGCCGTATCGTGCGCGGATCGCATGACACAGCCCGCAGTAAACCTGCTGGAACCGGTCAGCCTCTTTCACCCGCAGCTCGGGCTTCACCGGACGGATAAAGCCAAACATTTCATAACCCTTTCCCGCCGTGATATTACACGGCCTTGCGTATTCAATCTATTTTACCGAACTTTTTCCGATAGCACAAGGGCAATCGGCACAAAATCAGTAAAAATTCACAAAAAATTCAGAGCTTTTTTGTAATTTCAAACGGTACGCTGTTCTTGCGCTTCATCTGATGGCTGAACAGAATGGCTCCGACGATGCCTGCGGCAAACAGTATGCCGCCGCACAGTGCGGATATCCCCGCACCCTTTTGCAGGGCGCTTCCTGCGCCATAACCGACGAAAAACAGCACAACCGGCAGCAAATACACCAGTCCTGCATAGCTGAGCACCTGTCCGGTTTCGCCTTCGATCAGCACGCGCTCACCCACCTGCGCCTGCGCGCGGTTGCGCGCGGTGACATACAGCGTCTGCGTCTCCAATCCGCCGCAGCCGCCGCACTTGGCGCAGTCATGCCCGCAGGCCGAGCGGCGGGTCACTTCGATTTCCGCCATGCCGCCGGGCAATATCTTTTTAATCGTTCCCTGTTGGGTCAATTTGATCGCTCCGTTTCTATTTGTTTGCGTTTCGCGCGCACATCAGCCAAATGGCGCGTATTCCTCCATAATTCGATGCGCAGCCCGAATGCCGTCCACCGCCGCGGACATAATGCCGCCCGCGTAACCCGCGCCCTCACCGCAGGGGATCACGCCCGCGCAGCCAAGGCCGAATAGATCCTCGCCGCGCTTCATGCGCACCGGAGACGAAGTGCGAGTCTCCGGCCCGGTCAGCAGCGCGTCGGCTGCATCAAAGCCGCGAATTTTACGCCCGAAATACGGCAGGCTGTCCCGCAGCATCTTCTGTGCGAAGGTCGGCAGACACGCCGCTGCTTCACCAAACTGCACGCCCAGCGGATAACTCGGCTGCACCACGCCCGCGCGCGTGCTTGGCCGTCCCGCCAGAAAATCGCCCACGCGCTGACAGGGCGCGCGGTACGCGCCAGTCTGCGCAAACGCTGCACGCTCGATGTGCCGCTGTAACGCCACACCGCCGAACGGTGTGCCGTCGTCAAAATCCGCCGGATCGACCGACACCGCGAGCGCGGAATTGGCGTTTTTGCCGTCGCGCGCGTGGTAGCTCATACCGTTGGTGACAACTGTGTTTTGCTCACTCTGCGCCGCGACAACCACGCCGCCCGGACACATGCAGAACGAATAGCAGGCTCGTCCGCCCTCGCGGCGGGACAGATTGTATTCTGCGGGCGGCAGCAGCGGATGCCCGGCATATTTGCCGTACAGCGCACGGTCGATCTCGCTTTGCAGATGCTCGATACGCACGCCGACCGAAAATGCCTTCGGCTCAAAGTATACCCCATTTTGATGCAGCGCATCAAAGGTATCGCGCGCCGAGTGGCCGATGGCCAGCACAGCGCGCTCGCAGGCAATGTCATCTCCGCCCGCCTGCACACTGCGCAGCGCGCCGTTTTTGACCGAAACGCCGGTCAGGCGCGTACCAAATCGCACCTCGCCGCCGTTTTGGATGATCGCGCGCCGCATGGCGCGCACTACGTCTTTCAGAATGTCCGTACCCACATGGGGCTTGGCCTTTTTGACGATATCGGTCGGCGCGCCGTGCGCTGCCAGTGTTTCCAGCACGGTATCGCACAGCGGATCACCGATGCGCGTGGTCAGCTTGCCGTCCGAATACGCGCCTGCGCCGCCCTCGCCAAACTGGATGTTGCTTTCGGTATCCAGCGCGCCGCCGCTCCAAAAGGCATCCACCGCGCGGTCGCGCGCGTCCAGATCCCCGCCGCGCTCCAGAACCAGCGGTGCATAACCATGTTTGGCCAGCGTATAGGCCGCAAACAGGCCCGCAGGCCCCAGCCCGACCACCACCGGGCGGTGTTCCAGCCGCTTGCTGCCGCAGGGAACCGCCGGTTTTTCATCCGGTTTATAACGCACGAAGGGCATTTGCAGTTTTTCTGCAAATGCCTTTTCGTCCGTAGGCGCGTCCAGACGCACCGAATATACACGAAAGATTTTGCCGCGCCGTGCATCAATGCTGACACGATACACCGCGGCCTGCACCTCATCCGACGCCAGACCGGTCAGGCGCCGCGCCTCAGCCAGCGCCTGTTCCTCCTGCACATCAAACGGCAGGCGGATATTGCTCACCATCAG
>DXDZ01000071.1 GCA_019115185.1 Candidatus Agathobaculum merdipullorum | reverse complement strand
CCTGTACACCAGCATGCCAAGGGCGAGGTAGGCGCAGCCCACCCCGAGCATGGCGAGGATGGCGTAGATCATACCGCCACATCCTCCGCTAACGGCTCTCGCAGTTCTTTTTCCGCCCGCTCAATCGAACTGCGCAAGTGCGTGGCATATCCATCCCACAGCAGCAGTTGCGCAGCCAAATCAAAAGATAACCCCATTTCCGCAGCTAACACCGCAATGCGCGGCTCCAGATCCTCCGGGATCTCAAATTTCACCTCTACGAGTTTCATGTTTTCCCTTTCCCCCGGCGCGGCCCTCTTGACAGCGCCGGGCTTTTCCGGTATCCTGTATGTAAGTTCATTTTTGCTTGCGCCTGTCGGTGGTCTCAACATCGGCGGGCGTTTTTTCTTTCAGCAAACTAATCAGATCGACCGTGGCGCTGTTCTGCCCCTCCGGAATTCCGAATGCAGCCTTGCGCTCCGGGTGCTGAGTGACCATCTGCGACACAATGCGGCTGACATTGTTCCCGATCTGCTGCTTGACCTGCTCCCATTCTTCCGGGTCGATCACCAGATTTCCGTCAAAATCGCGCACCGGTACGACTGTCCCATCTGGCCGAAGAAGCTCGCTGCGTCCACGCAGCGGCTTGGACTTGTTTGCCATCCGCTTTCACCTCCTAATTGCATTGTATTCGGTCGGGCTTGGTCACTTTTCCACTTGCGTCAGACTGGCGATCCACGCCATTTCGGTCAAGTAAGCCCGGCGCAGCATACGGCCAAGAATGGCCTGAAACTTCGGGAACTCCTCGTCGTCTATCTTCCGGTCGAGCGCGATCCGCGCCAGCTCGTGTGCGTCCCGGCGCTCCTGTTCCCCGTCTTCGGCCTCTAACCCTACCTCAAGCGCCAGCTGCTGCAATTCCACATCGCTCTCCGGGCGATGCCATACACAGCCCAACGGACAGCGGTTGCAATAATACCCATGCAGCCATGGCGCACGGTACACTTCGGCCATCTGCGCCACTTTCTCTGGCGACGGCTCCCGGCTCTCTTGCTCGATATCCTGCAAACAGCGCACCGACCATCCCAAACGCTCCGCTGCGGCTTCCTGCGTCAGACCCGCACCCTCACGGGCAGCCTGATACTTATTCTGGTATTCCTTCATCGTGGTACTTCCCTCCTTTTCGTGATATAATGCGGGCATACGGTTGGTGATGCCCTTTTCTGGTATTTTCCTGCCCCCTGTGGTAAAATTCAGGGGAAAGGAAGTGTAGAAATGCTTAACACCATACTGGAAGATCCCATCGAAGTTATTACAGCGTTAATATCACTGATTTCCGTTTTAATTGCGTTATATGGCGTACAGACAGGCTATCGAATTGCAAATTTCCAGACACGGTTTCAGAAAAAATCTGACGCATACGACCAATTTGTCCATGCATTTGCAACCTATGTGTATATGCCCTCCATGCAGGCCAAAGAAGCGCTTGCCTCTGCTCTATACACTGCTGCGTTATTTGCCCCTCCGCATGTGATACGAGCACTAAACGCAACTGTGTCCGTTGTGTTCAAAGAGAACTGGCGTGCGCCTGGTGGACCTGCCGCACTGGATGAGATCATCAATAAGGTCATTCACATACTACACGATGACATTAAGCGTGAGCACTTACCACCATTGGTCAAAAAGATCATGAATAAGATTTCGGCAGCAAAGTACAGCAAACAATCCGATCAGTGAAACCACGAGACATGCCATTCCTCGTCTTCCTCCTTTTGCCGCTCTTGCAGCCGCTTTTGGATTGCACGAACATACAGCCATTCATCCAGCGCCAGACAAAGAGCAATGAGTGAAATAATCAGCGCGAGTATTTTGAACAGCACCTGTCCTCACCTCCATTTCATTTGCTTCACACTGGCGGCTACCCCGCCTCCTTTTCTGGCTCGCTCGCGTACAGCTCGTCGATGGTGCAGCCGAGAAAAGCCGCAATCTTCGGAAAGAAGCGCGGACGCGGATATGTGCCCTCTGCTTCCCATTTGGTAACCGTGCTGCGATCTACGCCCAGCGCATCAGCCATGGCCTGCTGGGTCGCACCGATTGCTTCGCGTTTACTCTGGATAGATTTCATTGTTTTCACCCCTTTCTGGTATTTTCCTTTCCCTTATGGTAGAATTAGGGGGAAAGGTGTGATTTAATGACTGAACTTACTGATAACGACATTAAAATCCTTCGATATATAAAAAAACATGACTCTGCTTCCCTCACAGAAATGGAAACCGCAATGCCCGACGTCGCCGCTCTGCGTTACCGCATTGAACAGCTTTCTACGCCGGAATATCGAGGAGCACCTGGCATCTCTATTCCGATTCAAAATACAGCATACATTGAACAGGATTACGAAATTGTAGCATCGGAAAGTGGAAGAAGAGTTCATCAATCGCTTGGCACATACCGACTTACGGCATTTGGTGATAAGGCTCTTCAAGATTATGAGCATAATTGCACAACGCATAAGCGCGAACTTTGGCTAAAAAATGCGTGGATACCAATCTTGGTTACTCTGGTTACCAACCTGTTAATATACGGAATAAAATTGCTGTGGCCGCTGATACAAGGATGGTTAAGCCATACTCCTTGATAAATTTCATCCCCTCTCACCTCCATTTCACTTTTCTGCAAGGGAAGTAACTTCCCTTCATGTTTCGTATTATAGGGGATTTTTCTTCCCTTGTCAATAGTCGGAGGGAATTATTTTCCCTTTTGTTGAAGTGTGAAGTTTCTTCACCTATAATCAGAGTAAGGTGATATTATGAACAATCTTAAGAGTGTGCGTCTCGCAGACCCACGCCATCTTACTCAAAAAGATGTTGCCGATTGGTTAGGTGTAGAGCGAACGACTTATGGCAAATACGAACAGGGGAATAGCGAACCTACTTTCGATACCCTATGCCGTTTAGCAGATTACTTTAACGTATCTGTTGAATATCTTATGGGACGAACAGACATTAAAAAAACGCCTATCTCCAAAGAGACAGACGTTTCCGGGGTTTGGGCTGAAGCACAACAATTATTGGAGAATGCCCCACCAGATAAGGCACAAGAAGCTATGAAGGTTTTACGGGTGCTATTATCTCCTGAAGAACGTGAAGAATAAGAACAGCAGCGGCAGCAGGATTCACTGTTTGATTTGCTAATCTTTTTAATTCTTCCAATTCATTCATTTTTCAGCCCTCCCAAAATCCGAACAAGTGTTTGTGCTTTTCATAATACACCACATCTTGGATTTTGGCAAGGACAAATCAATATATTGATATCATTCATAAAATATCGGTGTTCAAATTGAACACCAAAAAACGGGGGATAGAAATGAAAAAATCCATCATTTTATCCATTCTACTTCTTTCGTTCACACTATGCGCCTGCACCTCTTCGAAAACTTCCGATTATCCTACATTTGGAGCAAGTGCTGAACGTTGTGCAGATGCAATGGGAACCTCGCTTGAAGGCGGCGGCACATACAACGCTTTTGCAGTCGAGCCTACAGTATCTGAAGAGGAAAGCGAAACCTTTGGAACAATCTTATGCTACAGTTATCCTGTTTGCGACGGTGTTTATGCTCTACTCTATGAAAACAAAAACACTGAGCTATGCTACCAACTTTCACTTTCAGTTAACTGGAGTGAAGTAAATACATGGGATAACAGCATTGATTTAATCAGCGGATATATGGCAATCCTAATTCTCACAGCAGAGCAAGACAACGCAAAAGCTGAAGACATTGCCTCTCAACTCGGTCTGCTCTCCATGGGTGATGCTTATGCCGATACCAATATGACCGCTGAAAGCGACACAGCTTCTTATTCTTATGCAACACAGAATAAGTTTACGATGCTAAATGTCATAGCTAAGTAATCTTGCACACCACAACCGAACACCATTTTCGCATTAGTTTTTCATGAAATATCGGTGTTCAATTTGGACACATAAAAAGCGCCCGCCCCAGTGCTCTACCACCGGAACGGGCAAGGATGGAGTGTTTCACACAGTCCTCCAACAACATTATACATGATTGGCTAATTTTGTCAATCTTTGAGGGGGATATAATATGAGCCTGAAAAAGTTTTCAATTGGCACGCTATGCGGCATTATGCTACTCACGTTTACCGGATGCGGGAATGCGACTTCGCAGCCAACAGAACCAACAACCGAGCAGGTAGAAGACGCTGACTTAACGCTTCAATTGACTTTCTGGAACGATGACAAAACCGAACCGCAAGATCCTGTCGAAAAGCAAGGGAAATTTACAGGCACTTTGATCGATGGGAAGCCGTCTGGCGAAGGTAAGTTTGTGACACAAAACTCAGCTGGTGACGAATGGTATTATGAAGGTGAGTTTACAGATGGCACGATAACTGGTCAAGGTGGATGCTATTGGCCGGAATCCGGTTATCAAGAAGTCGGTACGTATGAAGATGGATTATTTGTCCCAACAAAAGTAGAATTCTTTGACAATATGATCCGCTGGTATTCCTCTTCGATATTTCTGGGTACACTGGAACTGAATGATGCTACCTTAGAATTTATTGGCACACATGAAAATATTTTTCCAGCAACAACTGAGGAAGAAAAGGCTGAGGCAATGGCTCTTGTTGACTCCAGCATTGAGTACAAACATCTATCTAAATCGACCAGCAATTATCTTGACAAACTGATTTATTTCAAAAGGCAAGAAATTATACAAGCAGATGAATTCACAATGTGGGGACATACGTTTACAAGCATTGTAACAGCAAACCAAAACTACAGCGATCATCACTTTATTTTTTATGATGGAGCTATCGATATTTTCGATGGTGATAATATTACATTTGTAAGCCTGCCTGTTGGTTCCGCTTCTTATAACAATGTAAGTGGTGGTTCAACGAATGTTATTGTAAGCATCGCATCTATCATAATTAAGAATTGACACACCGCAGACCACAACCGAACACTATGTTTGCACAAGATTGGCTAATTTTATCAAATCCACGCAATAGTCAAGTAATTTTATTAAATTTTGTGAAAGTGTTTCACTTTTGCAATTTTCGGAATATTACTTTTACTGATATTGCAACTTAGTGTCGTTTTTTGCTTTTATTTGCATTTATTTGCGTTTTTTGACGTGTTGACATATGCTTTTCAAGGGCATATTATAATGATACAGCAACTATGCTGTATTGTTAAACCAGCCCTTGGAAGTAAACCTCCCACTATCCGGGAAGCGTTGAACCCAAGGGTTTTTTTATTTGCAGGAGAGATACAGATATGATCCGTACCGCTATTATGGTAGACAGTGCCTTTTATCAAAAACGAGCCAACTTCCTTTTCGGCCCCAAAACCGGACAGGAGCGCGCGGACGAACTGTATGAATACTGCAAACGGCATTTAAAGGATCGCAGCATCGGTGCAGAGGATAAGTACTTATATCGCATCTTCGTCTATGACTGTCATCCATCCGAAAAAACGATCATGCACCCGCTCACTCAAAAAGCGTATGGCTCAAGAGAACAGACCTCTATACATGGACAAATGCATTTCATGCCGCGTTGGCATCCAAACGTAAAGTTGCACTGCGTATGGGCGAATTGCTGGAAAGCACCGCCGGATATGTGTTAAATACTGACGCAGTAAAAAAGCTATGCCGAAAAGATATTTCTGTGGATGACTTGACCGAGGCAGATTTTCACTTGGATATTCAGCAAAAAGGCGTGGATATGAAAATTGGTCTGGATATTGCATCACTGGCATACAAACGCTTGGTCGATCAAATTATCTTGATTGCCGGTGACAGCGACTTTGTGCCGGCAGCTAAGCATGCCCGACGGGAAGGGATTGATTTTGTGCTTGATCCCATGTGGCATACCATAAAGCCAAGCTTGAATGAGCATATAGATGGGCTGCACAGTTGTGTTTCCAAACCGCCTCACAATACCAGCGATCCGTTCTACGTCGAACATTGACCCTTCGCGTCATCCCCGCAGACCACAACCGAACACTGTTTTGTTGTGGTCTGCATTTTTACACCCACCAAAACCGAACAATTGTTCTATTTTTCGACAAAAGGAGGACATTTTATGCCCGCAACCGCTCCCGACCTGCGCATCGGCGCGGCCTACATCCGCGTGTCCACCGACGATCAGGTTGAATACTCCCCCGCCTCCCAGCTGGTCGAAATCCGCAAGTATGCCCGCGCGCACGACATCCTCGTGCCGGATGAATACATCTTTGTCGATGAGGGCATCAGCGGCCGCTCGACCGACAAGCGCCCCTCCTTTAACCGTATGATTGGAACGGCAAAGACCAAACCCAAACCGTTCGACGTCATTCTGCTCTGGAAGTTCAGCCGCTTCGCCCGCTCGCGCGAGGACAGCATCCTGTATAAATCCATGCTACGCCGCGATCTGGGCATCGAGGTCGTATCCATCTCCGAGCCGGTCGGCGATGATAAAATGTCCATCATCATCGAAGCCATGATCGAAGCTATGGACGAATACTACTCGATCAACCTGGCAGAGGAAGTGCGGCGCGGCATGACCCAGCGCGCCAAGCAAGGCAGGCCGAACACCTACGCGCCCATCGGCTACCGCATGCAGGACGGCGCATACATCCCCGACCCGGATACCGCGCCGATCGTGCGCAAAATCTATGAGGACTTTGTCAGCGGGCGCGGCCTGCTCCAGATCTCGCACGACCTGACCGCGCTGGGCATCCGCACCCGCTTCGGCAACCCGCTCGACAATCGCGGCATCAAATACATCCTGCGCAATCCGGTGTATATCGGCAAGGTGCGCTGGACGCCGACCGGGCGCACGCATCGCGTATGGGATAACCCGGAAACCATGGTCGTGGACGGCGGGCATGAACCGCTTGTCTCCAAAGAGCTGTACGAACAGGCGCAGCTGCTGCTGGATGAGCGAGAGCGGCGGCACGCCAAACACAGCCGCGAGGATGGCCAGCCGTTTACACTCAAGGGGTTGGTGCATTGCTCCTGCTGCGGCGCGACGCTGACGCGGCAGAAAGGCCGCGCGACCGGCAAGGGTGGGCCGTCTCTGCAATGCCACAACTACGCAAGGGGCCGCTGTCCCGAGTCGCACAGCATCCAGATCAACAAGCTGACCGATGCCGTGCTGACGCAGATCGGCGAGGACTTCAAGCGGCTGGATTTTGGTATCCTGTCCGCGGACGGCAAGCGGCTGCAAAGCGATAACCGCGCCGCCCTGCTCGCCCGGCAGCTTGCCCGCGAGGAACAAAAGCTTGAGCGCATCCGCGAAGCCTACGAAGCGGGCATCGACACCCTTGAGGAATACCGTGCCCGCAAGGACGGCATTCAGGCGCGGATCGCCGCGCTCAAGGAAAGCGCCCCGCCGCCGGTCAAGACCATCTCTCCAGCGGAGTTTGCCGCCGCGCATCGGGAGGACCTGAAAAAGCTGCTGGACGACGACACCGATCCCGCCGAAAAGAACCATATTCTGCGCGGTTTCGTCCGGGCAATTATTTTCCATCGCCAAACCAGCGCTTTTGTGATACAATATTATATATAGGGAACAGATAGCTCGCGCTATCTGTTTTTGCTATTTGGTCCGCCAAGCTGCGTGATAACGATTTTTGCAGTCTGCGGGTCCGGGTTTTTGATGTTGACGGGATATTGTAAGCGTTTATCGTATGACCACATCAGTTATCCTCTCCTTCCCACGGCCACGGATCGTCAATCCAGCGCCAGTTGCCGACACGGGTATCCACCTCGCGCGCGGTCAACGGGCCGAAAGCATCCTCGTATTCCGCTGCGGCCTTGTCAAAAGCGGTGCGCATCTTGCTGTAATAAGCCAGTGCTGCGGCGTTTTTCGGGTGGCCGTCGAGATACTGGATCACGTCCACCAGCGCAAAATCATACATGCGCACACGGCTGAGCAGTTTTTCGCGTTCGGTCATTGCGGAACGGCCTCCTCTCCAAGGAAGGGTTTATCGAGCGCCGGAAAAATGGTGCCGCGGCTGAAGGCCAGCGCGGGTTCATACGGCGTATCAAAGCTTTGCGCCGGCACAAATGCCATGGCCAGCGAAAGCAGACGGGGATCAATGCTGTCCGCGGGCAGCGCCTGATCGCCCGAAGGGTTAGTCGTATTCATATGCAGGTTGCTCCTTGTTTCGTCGGTTTGAGGCCTCGCCTCAATTTCAGTGTATGCCGCAGGAAAAAAGACGGTGAAAGCCGGAACAAACTGTGGTATACTGTAACTATCAAAGGAGGCATGAATCATGGAGCTTTCTGAAATCAGAGAACAAAGCGCCAAGGCAGCGGCTTTGGTATGCGACGCGGCAAAGCTGCGCGCAGGAGATTTATTTGTGGTCGGCTGCTCGTCAAGCGAAATCTGCGGCGAAAAGATCGGCACGCATTCCAGCGTTGAGGTTGCCGAAGCAGTGTTTGAGGGCATCTATGGCGTACTGCGTGAGCGCGACATCTATCTTGCCGCGCAGTGCTGCGAGCATCTCAACCGCGCGCTGGTAGTCGAACGGGCGGCCTGCGAACGGTTCGGACTGGATGAGGTCAACGTCATTCCGCAGCCCAAGGCGGGCGGTTCCTTCGGAACAACCGCTTACAAGCGGTTTGCCGATCCGGTTGCGGTGGAAAGCCTCAAGCAGTCCGCATCTGCGGGCATGGACATCGGCGGAACGCTGATCGGCATGCATATCAAGCCGGTCGTTGTGCCGCTGCGCATCGAGGTCAAGCACATCGGCGAGGCCATTCTGCTTTGCGCGCGCCGTCGGGCCAAGTTCGTCGGCGGCAGCCGCGCGGTATATAACGAAAAACTTCTGTGAGGGATTTATGGGACTGAAAGCGGTATTTTTTGATCTGGATGATACGCTGTATAGCAGTTTTCAGGCGGGCGATGCATATGCGTATGAGCGGCTTGCGGTCTGGGCGGAGCAGGAGCTTGGCATTTCCGGCAAGGACTTTGTGCAGGCGTTCCACGCAAACCGCCACCGGCTGGGACGGCAGCAGCCCGGCATGCCGCCGGTACATGATCGCGTGCTGTTTGCGCAGGGGGCGCTCGAGCGGCTGGGCTGCAATGCCATCCGCTATGCGCGTAAAGCGCATCGGGTGTACTGGGACGCAGTGCTGGAAAAAATGGAGCTGCGCCCGGGCGTGAGCGAGCTGCTGGACGACCTGCGGCAGGTGGGCGTCAAGACGGCGATATGTACGGATATGCTGGCGGACATCCAGATGGAAAAACTGGAGTATCTCGGCCTTGCTGACCGGGTGGACTATCTGGTGTCGAGCGAAGAGGCGGGCATGGATAAGCCGGGCTCACCGATCTTCTGGCTGGCGCTGCAAAAATGCGGCTGCCTGCCGCATGAGGCCGTAATGGTAGGCGATAACTTCCGGCATGATGTACAAGGCGCTATGGATGTCGGCGTGGCAGGCGTCTGGCTCAACTGGACCGGGCTGCCGCAGCCGCAGGACGACCGCCCCTATCATCAGGTAGAAACATTTGAGCAGGCGGCGGATTATATCCGCACGCTGCTATGAGGAGGACAACAAAACAATGCAGCATTTTGATTACAAACCGCGTGGCGTCTGCCCGATGCGGATTTCCTTCGATCTGGACGGGGACAAGGTGCACAACGTCTCCTTTCAGGGTGGCTGCAACGGCAATTTACAGGCCATCAGCCGCGTAGTGGAGGGCATGACCGTCGAGCAGATCGAAGGCTATTTCAAGGGCATTTCGTGCGGCGGCAAGGGCACCAGCTGTTCGGATCAGCTGGCAACCGCGGTGCGCACGGCATACGAACAGACCAAGGCATAACAAAAGGACGATGCAAATGCATCGTCCTTTTTCTTTACGTGTGTTAGTTCATGATGTGCAGCGTCGGCTGCTCCGCGCCCGCTTTCTCCACGCACACCGCAAGGCGGTAATTGCGATCGGCAAACTCGGGCAGGAAAAGCGAATAGCTGCCGGTGACCTCATCGCAGTCCAGCCGCGGCGGCATCCGATGAATGTCAACCCAAAAGCTGCGCAGCGGCAGGTCGAGGCCGCGTCCGGTAGACTTGACAAAGCTCTCCTTGAGCGTCCAGAGCTTATAAAATGCGTCATCCCGCGCAGAAGGCAGAACCGTGTTGAGATACCGCACCTCCTCACGATGGAAAAAGCGGGAAGCGATATCCCGTCGGCCGGGCTCGCAGCGCTCAATATCCACGCCGACCGGATGGTCGCTGAGCGCACATACCGCCCAGTCGCCCGAATGGGACAGGCTGAAATGAATGCCAGGCTCGGAAACCAGATACGGCTTTCCGCCATCGGCAATCGAAATGGCAAGCGGGTGAACCACCCATGGATACTGCTGCGAAACCGCATATTCCAGCAAAAGCGATGCCGCAAAGCCCTGCGCTCTGGCCGTTCCGTGGCGTCGGTCCAGCTGTTCCAGACGGCCGCGCGATAATCGGGCGCGGGATGCGCCGTCGTCCGGATTCACGGCGGATACCGGAATGGCATATACAGCAGTCACGAGAATTCCCCCTAAAGATTTGCGTAGTGATTTGATGCGTTGCAATCAATGATATTCCTATTATACCACGATGCAACAGAGGTTGACAATTATCTTTCTCCCCCTGCGGTGAAAAAATGCATATGGCAGACGTTAAGCATCTTTTTTCTGCCTCGCATGACAGGGGTTGACCGTATCAATGGCATGATGCGGACAGGCGCGCCGGCAATCGCCGCAGCGGATGCATTCCGCGCTGTTCGGTGTTTGCCAGACGGGAATGTCCAGCTTGCAGGCGTGCTGACAAGCGCCACACTGGGTACATTTTTCCGCGTCGATGCGGAAGCGATACAGCGCAATCGGGTTAAAGAAGCCGTAGATCGCGCCGAGCGGACACAGATAGCGGCAAAACGGACGGTACACCGCGACGCTCAGCACCAGCAGCACGACCAGAATGGCCATTTTCCAAGTAAACAGCCAGCCCAGCGCCGCGCGCAGCGGCGGATTGGACGCAATCAGCGGAATACCCGCAAAGAGTGTGCCCGACGGGCAGATGTACTCACAGAACCACGGCTGCCCCTGTCCCACAATATCCAGCACGGTCAGCGGCAAAACAATGACAAAGCCGACCAAAATGACGTATTTCAGATATTTGAGCACACGATCGCCCGGCAAGCGGCGCAGTTTTTTGGGAAAAGGGATTTTGTGCAGCAGATCCTGTACCAGCCCGAATGGGCACAGCCAGCCGCAGACCAGCCTGCCGAACAGCGCGCCGAACAACAGCAGAAAACCGATCACATAAAAGGTGAATTGATTCGTGCGGCTGGTGATGACGGCCTGAAACGAGCCAATCGGGCAGGAACCGAGTGCGCCCGGGCAGGAATAGCAGTTCAGGCCCGGCACACAGAGCAGCTTGCTCTGGCCCTTATAGATGCCGCCCTTGGCAAAACCGGCGGCGTAACCGTTTGTCAGAGCGGTGAAAAGCAGCTGCACCAGCGTGCGGGCATGGTCGCGCAGCTTACCCAAGGCCGATACACTCCATACAGATATTGACCGCCTTTCGGAACACGATTTGCGTTTCCCCGCGCAGTACGCCCTGCGCAAGAAACAGCACGGCAACCGCCAACACAACGATGGCGGCGCGGTTACGGCGGAAAAAGCTCATTCCTGCACCTCGGTCAGCATTTCGTCAATGGTCTGCACCCATTTGTCCTTGCTCTGGGCGCTGACGATGGCCGAACCGACCTGTGCGCCCTCCTTATCGACAAAGAAGGTGGTCGGCACCGCGGCAATCTGTCCCAGAACGCCATACAGGTCTTCCGAGGGCAGCAGATGCACATAGTTTGCCCCGGTCTGCTCCACGATGTCGCGCGCAGTCTGCACCTGCTCCTCACTGATCGTTCCGTCCATATTCAGCACATCGGATACCAGACCGATAATCTGCACGTTTTTATCGGCATATTCCTCCGCCAGCTCGCCCAGATCGGGCATTTCGTTGATGCAGGGGCGGCAGAAGGTGGCCCATACATTGACCATGGTCAGGTCATAGTCCGCCAAAATCGACTGATCGACCGTGTTTCCATCCAGATCGGTGGTCGAAAAGCTGCTCAGCACACCGGTATTGGTTTGTTCGGCATCGCTCTGTGCATCGGTGGTGCTCGGTTCGATCGCGTCTGTCTCCGCCGTTTGGTCGGCAGAGGCGCACGCGCTGAGCGCCAGCATACCGGCAAGCCAGATACCCAACAGTGCAAATGGGATTCGTTTCATGAAACGCCCTCCAAAATGTTGATTAGTTGATTTGTCTTATTATACGAGCTGAAAAACCGGTCTGTCAACACCAAAAGCATCGAATCAACCGATCTATCACCGTTTTGTCCAATAAATCAGGCAGCACCGAACGATTCGCACCGAAAAGCAAATCGGCAGATTATTTTATTGCAGCTATTGACAAAAAGTATTTGGTAGCATATATTTAACAATGTTAATTACTTTGTGAGGGAGATCTTTATGGAGTGGACAGATATGATTCACTATCAGCAGCAGATGCAAAAAATCATGCGGTCCTTGCTGCCCGTGCGCAAATCTGCGCTGACTGTCAGTGAATGCGAACTGCTGGCCCATCTGTATTTGCAGCCTGATCAAAATACGCCTGTTCTGCTCAGCCAGGGAACGGGAATGAAAAAAGAAGCGGTGAGCCGCTGCCTGAAGGCCCTCTATGAAAAAAACTGCATATGCAAACAACGGAAAGCGACAGATGAACGAAGCTACCAGCTATTTATCACAGAGATCGGCCTTACTGAATTGAAGAAAGGGTATGAAAGCATTTTGCAGCCGTTTTATGACCTGTGGCGCAGTTCCGGCAAGGATTTTGAGATGTTTATGTATTATGCGGATAAGCTCGCCGCACATATCGAGAAAGGGAAGGCAAATATCCATGAAGATGAAATTTTATGACGCGCTGCAAATGGACCCTGCCATACTCAAACGGCAAATTGCTGCTTGCGACACAAAGCAGGAAAAGATGTATTACTGGGCAGCGATGGCCGCACGTTCTGTATTGATCGTGGCTTTTGCCATTGTATTTATCAGCTTGCTGTCCAGTGTGTTTGGCGCTGACAACACTCCATTAGCCATGGCATTGTTCTGCATCATGCTGGGCATCCGTTTTGTCAATTTTGAGTACTGCACCAAAGACTCGCTCCTAACTCTGGCGGCGGCACTGGCTATTCTGGTGCTGGCGCCAAGTGCAGCGGCAGTACTTCCGCCGCTTTTTTTGATCCCGCTGCACTTTGTTTGCTTTTTTTCGCTTCTTTATATCACGACGCAGCGACCTGAGATGGGAAACGGCGGTTTATACAGCTTTGCTTACATTTATCTGACGGGCAACCCTGTCGTCGGAGAGGCTCTCATTCGTCGCGGGCTTTTGGCACTGGCAGGCTATTTGCTCTGTGGCGCGATCCTGTTTGTCAAGCATCGGCATCAGCACAAAACGATTCGGTTCCATCATGTGATACAGAAGTTTGATCTGTCCAAACCTGTCTGCCTATGGCAGCTGCGCATGGCTCTCGGTGTAAGCCTCGTACTGACGGCTGGGCAGGTCTTTGGTGTAGAGCGGTTTATGTGATGGGATTTGCCTGTGCATCTCTGTTATCGGAATATCCATATTCCAGCAATACCTTCATCCGCTTTCGGCAGCGAATCACAGGTGCTGTCGCAGGTTCCTGCCTGTTTTTTATTCTGTATTTGGTAATACCCGAATCCCTGCATTCACTTCTGGCCCCGCTGGGCGGGTTATGCCTGGGTTTTTGCACTGATTACCGGTATAAGACGGCAATGAACTGCCTTGGTGCGCTGATGCTGGGAACAGGGATATACGGAATGCAAGGTGCTGTGATCCTGCGCGTTGCGGATACCATTCTGGGCGTAACCTTCGGCCTGATGTTTGCAGCCATCTTTCACCAGCTGGTGGCGATTCGATTTCTGCCTGCGCCAAAAACAGAGTAACTGCTTTGCGCTTGGTTATCCAGCGGTGAAGGTAGCCTAAAACGAAAATCCCCGTACATTGCCCTAACGGGAATGTACGGGGATTTTGGCGTTTAGTGATAGACCTCCACGGTCAAATCATGCCATTTTGACGGTTTTGTGCCGTATCTATGGGATTTATAGAAAGTTTGCGCCTCGTCAGAATGGCAGAACTCTTACTTGCGGGGGTTCTTGACAGAAGCCTGCGCCGCTGCAAGGCGGGCAATCGGCACACGGAAGGGCGAGCAGGAAACATAGTTCAGGCCGACATTGTGGCAGAACTCGACGGAGGACAGGTCGCCGCCGTGCTCACCGCAGATACCCAGCTTGATTTCCGGACGGGTGCGGCGGCCTTCTGCTACTGCGTAGCGGATCAGCTTGCCAACGCCGTTCTGGTCCAGACGGGCAAACGGGTCGGACTCGAGAATCTTCTTCTCGAAGTAAGTCTCCAGAATGCGGCCTACATCGTCACGCGAGAAGCCGTAGGTCATCTGGGTCAGGTCGTTGGTGCCGAAGGAGAAGAACTCCGCTTCCTCTGCGATCTCGTTTGCGGTAACAGCCGCGCGCGGGGTCTCGATCATCGTGCCGATCATATACTTCATCTTGAGGCCCGACGCTTCGATCAGCTCGTCGGCCTTGGCCTTGATGACCTTCTTGACAAAGCGCAGCTCGTTGATTTCGGATACCAGCGGAACCATGATCTCCGGGGTGATCTTCAGGCCGTCTTCCTTCCAGACGTTGATCGCTGCGGAAATGATCGCTTCGGTCTGCATCTCGGCAATTTCCGGATACAGCACATCCAGACGGCAGCCGCGGGTGCCGAGCATCGGGTTAAACTCGTGCAGGTCGGCAACCTTACCCTTGAGCTTGTCAAACGGAATGCCCATCTCATTGGCCAGCTCCTGAATATCCTCATCCTCCTGCGGCAGAAACTCATGCAGCGGAGGATCGAGCAGACGGATGGTTACCGGCAGACCGCCCATTGCGCGGTAAATCGCTTCAAAGTCGCCGCGCTGCATCGGCAGGATCTTGGCCAGCGCGGTCTTGCGCTGCTCCACGGTATCGGAAATAATCATCTCGCGCACTGCCTTGATGCGCTCGGGATCAAAGAACATATGCTCGGTACGGCACAGGCCGATGCCTTCCGCGCCGAACTTACGCGCCTGCGTTGCATCGCGCGGGGTATCGCCGTTGGTGCGGACCTTGAGCGTGCGGATTTCGTCCGCCCAGCCCATGAAGCGGCCGAAATCGCCGGTCAGCTCTGCGTCCTGCGTTTCGATCTTGCCGAGGTAAACGTTACCGGTCGAGCCGTCGAGCGAGATGAACTTGCCTTCCTTTACCACCGTGCCGTCGGCAAAGGTCAGGGTCTTGTTTTCTTCGGAAACCTTGATGCCATTGACGCCGGCTACACAGCAGGTGCCCATGCCGCGCGCAACAACCGCTGCGTGCGAGGTCATGCCGCCGCGTGCGGTCATGATGCCTTCGGAAACCGCCATGCCGTCGATATCCTCCGGGGAGGTCTCCTGACGGACCAGAACAACCTTCGCGCCGGTCTTATGAGCCGCTGCGGCCTCTTCTGCGGTGAAGTATACCGCGCCGCAGGCAGCGCCGGGAGACGCCGGCAGGCCGGTGGTGATCGGGGTAGCTGCCTTGAGAGCCGCCGGAACAAACGTCGGGTGCAGCAGCGCGTCGAGCTGCTTGGGCTCAACCTTCATGATGGCCTGCTCCTTGGTGCAGACGCCCTCGTCCACGAGGTCAACCGCAATCTTGAGGGCAGCCTGCGCGGTGCGCTTGCCGTTACGGGTCTGGAGCATATAGAGCTTGCCGTTTTCAATGGTGAACTCCATATCCTGCATGTCGCCATAGTGCTGCTCGAGGCGGGAGGAAATATCCACAAACTGCTGATAAACTTCGGGCATGGTGTCCGCCAGTGCAGAGATCGGCTGCGGGGTACGGATACCGGCCACAACGTCCTCGCCCTGTGCGTTCATCAGGAATTCGCCGTACAGCTTCTTTTCACCGGTTGCCGGGTTGCTGGTGAACGCAACGCCCGTGCCGGAGGTGTCGCCCATGTTACCGAATACCATGGACTGCACGTTAACTGCGGTACCCCAGGAGTGCGGGATATCGTTCATGCGGCGGTAGGTATTGGCGCGCGGGTTGTCCCACGAACGGAATACCGCGCGAACCGCTTCCATCAGCTGCTTCTTGGGGTCCTGCGGGAAGTCCTCACCGAGGGACTTCTTGTAGTGATCCTTGAACAGGACGATCAGCTCGCTCATATCGTCCGCGTCCAGCTCGTTGTCCATCTTGACGCCCTTCTTGTCCTTGACCTGATCGATGAAGGTCTCGAAGGTGGACTTGGGCAGCTCCATGACGACGTCCGAGAACATCTGGATGAAACGGCGGTAAGAGTCACGCGCAAAGCGCGGATTATTCGTCAGTTTTGCGACTGCGTCGCAGATCTCGTCATTCATGCCGAGGTTGAGGATGGTGTCCATCATGCCGGGCATGGAAGCGCGCGCGCCCGAACGAACCGAAACCAAAAGCGGCTTTTCCGGATCGCCCAGCGTCTTTCCAGTGACCTTTTCCAATTTATCGAGGTACTCAAGGATCTGATCCTGAATGTCCGGATAGATCGTCTTGCCGTCCTCATAATACCGGGTGCAGGCCTCGGTGGTGATGGTAAAGCCCTGCGGTACGGGCATGCCGAGTCCGGTCATTTCGGCCAGATTCGCGCCCTTGCCGCCGAGCAGCTCACGCATTTTTCCGTTGCCTTCCGGGAACATGTAAACGTACTTCTTCATTTGGGTCTTTCCTCCATTTCGTTTGGCGCTCTCTTTAAACACACTTCAATCACGCAAGATTATTATAGCATGCCGGATGCTTTGTGTTCCATTGTAGAAATTCACCGATTTGCTCTTCTCTTCTTGTGCAAAATGATGGATTCCATTGCCATTTCCGCAAAAATCAGGGGATTATACTTGTTTACTTTATCATTTATTTCGCATTATTTGACAAAAAAAATTGAAAAATTAGCATATATGACACTTTTAGCGCACTTTTTGTGAAATCAAACGAAATGCCGGGATGCATGCATGAAAGGCGCCTCGATGCACAAATCGCTGCAAAAGAAAGATCGGCAGCCTGTACCAGGCCGCCGATCGGTTGCGAGGAGATGCCGGAAACGCAGACGCCCAGCGCTTCCACCCCTTGATATGTGGTTTCAACCATTTTCACGGACAGCAAATACCCTGCCGACGAGGTGAACACGCCGTCCGAGAACTGATAAAATGTGTTGCCGTTGAGCGCGGCATAGTATTGCAGCAGCTGCCGCGTGCCGTCCCCGTTCAGGTCGGACATACGGTAATAGAAATACGTCGTGCCGCGATCCTTGACGCTGCCCAGCAGCGGCACGCCGGTAATGGCGCCGAAATCCGGCACCGGGTACAGCTTGGCATAGCAGTTAGAGGCATCCGGCTGGTGCGTGCTGGTATAAACCGCCGGGCTGACCGCCGCGCTTCCCTCAAGCGTCTCCAAAACCGAAATCGGCACCGAATACGAGGGGCTGCCGCTGCCACGGCTGCTGACCGTAATGCCGATCAGACGGCCTTGCGCGTCCACCAGCGCGCCGCCCGAATTGCCGCTAATAACCGAAGCGGTGCTCTCAATCAGCGTCGTCAGGTAATCCTGATTTTGCGGGTTGGTCACCGTGCCGGCGGTCACCTTTGCGCTGCCGCCGCCCGGATATCCAAGCGCATACACGCTATCCCCTACCTGCACATCGTTCGAGGTTTCCAGATACGGCAGGCCGCTACCCACGACACGAATGTGCGAAATATCCGCCGTCGTGTTGATGTCGTAAATGCTGACCTCGCGCTTGGTGCCGTCCATCATTTCCGCGACCAGACGCTGCACCCCGTTGGCAATATGCCCGCAGGTGACCGCGTCGCCGTTCGCGCTGATCAGCACGCCGCTGCCCATGCTGAGCACGTTGCCGCGCGCATCATAGGAATAGAGCTTGAACACCGCGGGCATGCACCGCGTGTAAACCTCACTCGCGGTCAGTTTGGTCGATACCGTCAGCGAAAATGTTTGCCGCAAGCTCGGGTCCGCCATACGGGTCAGGGTGGCGGCAGCCTCACAGCGCTTGATCGTGCTGGTCGGCAAGAAACTGCCCGCGCTGTCCGAGCCGGTCAGCACACCGGCACGATACAGCAGATAAACCGCATCCGCATAGGACGCGGAAGTCGATACATCCGGAATCGCGCCGTCCGCAATCGAATTGATGGCGGTCAGGGCATCAGCCGGCAGCGCCGCCGCCAGCACGGATGCAAACACCGCGCGCGATGCCGGCTGTGTATAGTCCGAACGCGCGGCGCTCAAAATGCCGTTTTGCAGCGCATAGTCCACATAGGTGCTGTACCACGGCTGGGAGGTGGCAAACTCCGCGCTGCCGGTGTAATAAATGCTGTGCAGGCAGGCTGCCATTTTAATCGCTTCGGCCACGGTCAGCGAGCTGTCCGGCGCAAAGCGTGTGGCCGACTGGCCGTTGATCAGGCCGTATTCATAGGCCACGCGCACGTTATCTACATACCAGGCATCATCCTTTACATCGGTGAACTGGCCCGGCGTATACGTCGCCTGCGCGGCAAAGTTTTCAAAGCCTGCAAACGCGCTCGGCAGCATACCAATCATGAGCGCCGCCGTGAGCAGCAGGCTGCATATTCTTTTTTTCACTGTTATTCCCTCCAGTTTCGGGCTGAATCGGACAAGCGCGGACAAGTCCGCAGTTGTCTGCTTCCAGTATAGGCCCGAAGGCTTGTCGGTTTGGTGAACAATCTGTGACGTTTTTTATTTTTCCGCTCGATACGCTGCGACAATTTCCCCGATATACATGGTGTGGTAGTTGTTATCGCCGTACCACTTATCGAGCGTCTCCTGCTGGAGAATGTCCTCGGGCGCGATTTCGCTCTTGCAGCGCTTGCGGCAGACGAGCACCAGCTCCGCCTCGGCAAAGGACGGCTGGCCATCCACCATCACCGGCGTCAGGCCGCTGTCGTGCATTTTATCCATATCACGGCCGGACTTGGTGCCCAGCAAGTTGAGCGCGTCGCGGTGTCCATCCTGTAAAAAACTCAAGGTAAAATACTCTGAGTTATCAACAAACTCCTTGGTGTAACGGCTGTGGCGGATATAGCAAGTCACCGACGGCTTGCCCCAGATCACGCCCACGCCGCCCCAGCTGGCGGT
>DXDZ01000070.1 GCA_019115185.1 Candidatus Agathobaculum merdipullorum | reverse complement strand
CATCGGCGCGGAGGCGGCGGGCGTGCGCGCGGTCACTGCGACCTCGTCCTGCGGCCTGGCGTTCATGTATGAGCTGCTGTACGTCGCGGCATCCTCGCGCCTGCCGATCACGCTCGCGTGCGTCAACCGCGCGCTGACCGGCCCGATCAACATCAACAACGACCACTCTGACTCGATGGGCACGCGCGATGCGGGCTGGATTCAGCTGTACGCCGAGAACAATCAGGAGGCCTATGACAACTATTTGCAGGCCATGCGCATTTCGGAAACGCCTGACGTGCGTCTGCCGATCATGGTGTGTCAGGACGGCTTTATCACCTCGCATGCGGTCGAGAACATCCTGCTCGAGGAGGACGATGCGGTCAAGGCGTTCGTTGGGGAGTACCATCCCGAGCACGCGCTGATCGGCAGAGAAACACCGCTCGCCGTCGGCCCGTATGACGTTTCGCCCTACTACATGGAGCACAAGGTGCAGCAGGCCGAGGCGATGAAGAACGCCAAGCGGGCGATTCTGGATGTTGCAGCCGACTTTGAAAAGACTTTCGGCCGCAAGTACGGCTTTTTTGAGGAATACCAGATGGAGGACGCCGAGGTTGCCATCGTGCTCATCGGTTCGACTGCGGGCACGGCGAAGGCCTGCATCGACCAGCTGCGCGCAGCGGGCCGCAAGGTGGGACTGATTAAGATTCGTGTGTTCCGTCCGTTCCCGGCGGAGGAGCTGGCGCAGGCGCTCAGCCATGTCAAGGCGGTTGCCGTCATGGACAAAAGCGAGGGCTTTTCCGGCTGCGGCGGCCCGATCTACGCGGAGACTTGCGCCGCGTGCTACGATCTGGAAACCCGTCCGGTGCTGATCGATGTGGTGTACGGTCTGGGCGGCCGCGACGTGGCGACCGAGGACATCGCACGGGTGTACGACCACCTGTTCCTGATGGCCGAAAACGGCGGCAAGGGGCCGAAATACATCCATATGGGCCAGCGCAGCAGCGAAAAGGAGGTGCTCTGACATGGCGTACAATCACAAAAAAGAACTTTCCAAGCCCGAGCGCTTTGTTGGCGGCCATCGCCTGTGTGCGGGCTGCGGTGCCGGTCTGGTGTGCCGCGGTATGCTGCGCGCACTGGACGAGGGCGACAAGGCGGTTGTGTGTAACGCGACTTCATGCCTCGAGGTTTCGTCCTTCCTGTACCCCTATACCGCGTGGGAGGATTCCTACATCCATTCCGCATTTGAGAACGCAGCCGCGACCTGCGGTGGCGTCGAGGCGGCATACAATGTGCTCAAACGCAAGGGAAAGCTGGACGGCACCTATAAATTCCTCGCCATCGGCGGCGACGGTGGCACCTATGACATCGGCTTCCAGTCGCTTTCTGGTGCGATGGAGCGCGGACACGATATGGTTTACTTCTGCTATGACAACGAGGCGTATATGAATACTGGCATTCAGCGCTCGTCGTCCACGCCGCGCTTTGCCAGCGCGACGACCACCCCGACGGGCACGGTTTCGGTCGGCAAAAAGCAGAACAAGAAGGATTTGACCGAAATCATGGTCGCGCACAACATCCCGTATGTCGCGCAGACCACCTTCCTTGGCAACTTCAAGGATTTCCATGAGAAGGCGCACCGCGCGATTTATACCGAAGGCCCGGCGTTTGTCAACGTCATGTCGCCCTGTCCGCGCGGCTGGCAGTATTCGACCGAACTGCTGCCCGAGATCTGCAAAATGGCGGTTGAGACCTGCGTCTGGCCGCTGTATGAGGTGATCGAGGGCAAGTGGCATTTGAATTACATGCCGAAAAACAAGCTGCCGGTCACTGAGTTTATGAAATTGCAGGGTCGCTTTAAGCACTGCTTCAAGCCCGGCAACGAGTGGACGCTTGAAGCCGCGCAGCAGTACGTCGATGAGCAGTGGGAAAAGCTGCTGGGTCGCTGCGAAAATACCTAAAACATATGTCTGAAATCAAAAGCCGTTCCGCTCGCATTTGGGGACGGAACGGCTTTTTCTGTTTGTGGTTAATCATGCGGGCGGCGGTAGAAGTTGCCCGCCACCTGATCGGTTTTCAGAATGTTGATGAAAGCGTGCGGGTCAATTTCGCGCGCGGCGCGCGTGACCCCCTTGACCTGATCGCTGGTGATGACCGAGTAAATCAGGTCGCGTTCCTCGCCGTTGTATAGGCCGGTGCCGTGGAATAGCGTCGCACCGTGATGGGTGGTGTCTTTAATTTGTTCGTAAATCTCCGGCGCGCGGTTGGAGATAATGAACAGTGTGGTGCGCTTGAAGCGCGGGTCGAGCAGATGGACGATCTGCGTCGAAGCGAACTGAAAAATGATGGAGTACAGCGCTTTGTCCCAGCCAAACAGCATGCCCGCAACCACAAGCATCAGGCAGTTACCGATGAAAATGTAGTTCCAAGCGTCCACATTGAGCCGTTCGCTGAGCGCAACCGCGATGAAGTCCGTGCCGCCGCTGGTGGCGCGGCCGAGCAGACACAGGCTGATGGAAAACCCGTTGATGATGCCACCAAAAATACAGACCAGCAGCACGTCGTTGGTCAGTGGCATGGAGGGAATGATATCGGTCAGGACACTGGTCAGCGCAATCATCAGACAGGAATAAAGCGTGAACCGTTTGCCGATCAGCCGAAAGCTGACGACCGCCGGAATGGCGTTCAGTAGCAGGTTGATCGCGGTAAACGGCAGCGCCACGCCAGCAAATTGCTGCGCGCTGCGCTGGATGAGCAGGGTCAGACCATTAAACCCGCCGGGGAACAGACCGCCGGCATCGACAAAGCTCTTGATGTTGACCGCCATCACGACCGAAGCCAGCACGATCAGGAACAGACGGCGCGCCTGTCCGGTGAGCGGCGGTTCCAATCCGTTTTGCGGATGGACGTTTTGCGTGCTGGGTGTTTGCTTAGGCTGCATGAAAATCCCCCTTTTCGACCGGCCGAACGACCGGTGGATGTTCACCTATATGATAGCACAGCTATTATAGCACAGCGGCGCGCAGAAGTTAACCGACATTTTGCGCGCCGCTGTGAAAAATCCCAGAGGGGAATATGAACTTGTGTTACGCTTGCGGGCCGTCCTGCGGGGGCATGGGCGGCTGCTGGGGAGCATCCTGCTGCGGCGGTACCGGAGCGACGTTCTGCGGCGGGCAGGACGGCTGCGGGTTGACCGGCGGCACGGGAGACTGCTGTGGTGCAGCAGCGGGAGCCGGGGCAGCGCCCGGTGCGGGCGGAACCGGCGGCTCTGCGGGGAGCGGCCCCATTTTGCGGTTGATTTCCTGCGTGTTGCGGCACAATACGAGCAGCAGAAGCGCATATTCATACACGATACGCGCGATCAGATTGCCGAGCACAAACAGCATAAGCGCAGTGAAAAAGTGTGTAAACAGCAGGATGACGCTATATACCGCAATCGCCACGACCGTGATGCAGTACAGCGCGCGAATGATCTTTTCTGTATAGAGGGTGCGGAAGTTGAGCGCGTCATGCAGCTTGGAGATCGCACCCTGAAAATGATTGGCCTTGCGGGCAAACAAAAAATACAGGGCAAGACCGCCCGCAATGACGACAATCGCTGCGATAATCGGTAGGATGAAGCTGAAAAACGGGGTATATGCATAAGTATGCGTATAGGAATAAGGATAGCTGTACATGATTTCCTCCTGATAAACCGATGAAGTAAATGTATATTTAGTGTAACATACCCGGGAAAATCTTGCAAGTGCCATCGAAATGTTGTACCCTATTAAGGAGAATACAAGATGGAGAGAAACGGTATGAGAATTTTGCACACAATGCCTGCTGCGGACGGGTTTTTCATGCCTGCGGAGTTTGCGCCGCATGAGGGCTGCCTGATGATCTGGCCCGAGCGGGCGGACTCCTGGCAGTATGGCGCATATGCTGCGCGCAAGGCGTTTTTACAGGTGATTGAGGCTATTTCGGCAAGCGAAAAGATGACGGTTTTATGCTCGGAAGGGCAGTACGACAACGCGCGCGCGCAACTGCCCGAGTGGGTGCGGCTGGTCGTGATGGAGACGGATGACGCATGGGCGCGCGATGTCGGGCCGACGTTTGTCATAAATGACAAGGGTGAGCGCCGCGGCATCGACTGGGGCTTTAACGCTTGGGGCGGCGAGGTAGACGGCCTGTATCCGAGTTGGGAGCGCGACAACCGCGTCGCGCGCAAGTTCTGCGACCTGCTGGAAAATGACTGCTACGACAAGCGGGATTTCATCTGCGAGGGCGGTTCGATCCATGTGGACGGCGAGGGAACCGCGCTTGTTACCGAGGCGTGCTTGCTGTCCGAAGGGCGCAACCCCGACCTGTCACGGGAGCAGATCGAGCGCACGCTGTGCGACTATCTGGGCGTTTCCAAGGTGATCTGGCTGCCGCGCGGCATCTATAACGACGAAACCAATGAGCATGTGGACAACGTGTGCGCATTTGTCGCGCCCGGCGAGGTCGTACTTGCATGGACGGACGACCAAAACGATCCGCAGTATGCGCTTTCTGCGGCAAGTTTGGCCGCGCTCGAAGCCGAAACCGACGCTAAAGGACGCAAAATCCGCGTCCATAAGCTGCCGCTGCCCGCGCCTGTGACCATCACAGCCGAAGAGTGCGAGGGGCTGGATTTATGCGACGGCGAGCCGACGCGCACACCGGGCGAGCGCCTTGCGGCAAGCTATGTTAATTTTTATATCGCAAACGACGCGATCGTCATGCCCGCTTTTGGCGATCCGATGGACGAAAAGGCGCAGAAAATATTGCAGGATTTGTTCCCCACCCGCAAGGTCGTAGCGATTCCCGCACGCGATATTCTGATTGGCGGCGGTAACATCCACTGCATCACACAGCAGATCCCTCGCGCATAAGCGGCGAGAATCCATATAAAGGAGAAGAAAAACGATGAGCAAAGTGACCGTGGCTGCGGTTCAGATGACCTATGGGCTGGAAACTGCGACGGAAAAAGTGCGTGAAGCAGCGGCGCAGGGCGCGCAGATCATCCTGCTGCCCGAGCTGTTTGAAAACTGGTATTTCTGCCAGGAAAAGAATTATGAAAACTATCATCTGGCGACCACATTGGAGGAAAATCCTGCGGTCAATGTGCTGCGCACGCTGGCGCATGATTTCCGCGTAGTGCTGCCGGTCAGCTATTATGAGCGCGTGGGCAACACTACATTCAACACGGTAGCGGTGATCGACGCAGACGGCACGATTCTCGGCCAGTATCGCAAGACCCACATTCCGGATGACCATTTTTATCAGGAAAAGTTCTATTTCACGCCGGGCGATACGGGTTTCCGCGTGTGGGATACCGCTTATGCAAAGATCGGCGTGGGCATTTGCTGGGACCAGTGGTTCCCGGAGTCTGCGCGCTGCATGGCGCTGCAAGGCGCGGAGCTGCTGTTCTATCCGACCGCAATCGGTTCGGAGCCGATTCTGGATTGTGATTCCATGCCGCATTGGCGGCGCTGTATGCAGGGGCACGCGGCGGCGAACATCATGCCGCTCGTTGCGGCCAACCGCGTCGGCACGGAGACGGTCACGCCATCGCCGGACAATCAGAATCAGTCCTCCAGCCTGACGTTTTACGGCTCGTCTTTCATTGCAGATGAGACGGGCGCGCTGGTTGAGCAGGCGGGACGCGAGGAAACCGGCATCCTGACCCACACCTTTGATCTGGACGAGATCCGAGAACTGCGCCGCAGCTGGGGCGTGTTCCGCGACCGTCGGCCGGAAATGTACGGTGCCATGGGACATTTCGGATAAGGATAGCAAAAAACGCCCGCGGCGGCGTTTCTCCTTCACTGGATGGAAACCCCGCTTGCAATCGAAACGCAAAAAAAGACATGCGATGCACGTCTTTTTTTGCATGTCGCTCGCAGAGCGGCTAATGGATGCGCGCCGGGGGCGCAATTTGTTATTCCTGCGGTTGGTCGGCGGCGCGGGTCTGCTGGATTTCTTCCAGCAGGTGCTTTTGTGTGTCATCAAACAGCAGGCGCTTGTTGTGCGCAAAGTAGGCTTCGCAGCCGAAATTCTGGATGAACCAAGAGGTGAAATAGTTCGCGGTCAGCTCGGTGGCAAACAGCACCATTTCCTGACTGTCCCCAATTGCTTCATCAAGGAAGGCAAAGGCGTTGGCGAGCGCATGGTCGGTTTGGTCGGCCGCATCCGCGCGCGCCTGCACATCAGCCTGAAATTTCTCCTTGAGGTAGTCGAACGCGCGGCCGGACGGCACTTTTTCAAGCGACAGCCCCTGACGGAAAGCGTCCAGCCGTTCGGCCTCGCGGGCGGCAATGAACAGCGCGTCCCGGTCGGTGGAACCGGCAGCGCGGCGGCGGGACAGCGCCGCGCGCTTGTCGTCCAGCAGCGTGCCGAGCGTCTTTTCGCCCTCGCGAATGCGAATGAGGTCCTGATGCAGCGCGTCGGTCAGGCCGTCCAGACGGTAGGTTTCGCGCGCCAAGTCGGCCAGCCGCGAGAGCAGCAGGCCCAAAACACCCAACTTTTCGTCAAACGGCGCGCCGGAAAGCTCGGAGGCGCGCACGCGCTCCCACGAGCCGTCGAGGATTTCCGCCACGCGGTAAACGCGCTTGTACTTGTCGTATAATTGCAGATAGTTCGCAAAATCGCTTGCCACGCGCGGCAGCTGCAAATATTGCTCGACCACCTGGCGATCCACCGGCAGACTGAGCGTTTCATATACCTGCATCAGCTCGGACAGGTCTTCCCAGCCGCGTGCGGTGACAAATTGCAGGCCGTCCGCGGTCGCCTCGACGCGGTAAAAATGGTCGCGCCGAATCTCCAGATAGGACAAAATCGCGCCGTGGATGCCGCGCCGGTAGGCGTATTCCTTCCAGACCGCGAAATCTTCCTCCACGTCAATGCGCTTGACGCGGTCGAGCGTGACCACATCGAACTCGCGCACGGATTTGTTGTATTCGGGCGGGTTGCCCGCGGCAACAACCACCCAGCCCGCGGGCAGATGCTGGTTGCCGAAGGTTTTGCACTGCAAAAATTGCAGCATCATGGGCGTGAGCGTCTCGGAAATGCAGTTGATCTCGTCGAGGAACAGAATGCCCTCGGAAACGCCCGTGCGCTCGATTTCGCGGTAAACCGAGGCAATGATTTCGCTCATCGTGTAGGCCGTGACCGCGTATTCCTGCCCGCCGAATTTCTCGTGCTCGATGTAAGGCAGGCCAAGCGCGGACTGGCGTGTGTGATGGGTCAGCGTGTAGGATACCAGTCCCACGCCGGTTTCGTCCGCGATCTGCTCCATGATCTGGGTTTTGCCGATGCCCGGCGGGCCCATCAGCAGGATGGGACGCTGCCGGATGGGTGGGATGCGGTACGCGCCGAACTCGTCGCGCGCGAAATAAGCACGCAGCGCGTTTTTAATCTCGTTTTTGGCTCGTTTGATGTTCATCATGTTTCTCCTATCTCGTCCTCGCGCAGAACGGCGCGGATGGCCCACGGCGGGACGTTTTCGGGGTAGGCGCCGCCCTCGAGCATAACGAAGGCCGCGTCGTATTTGGGGCGCTTTTTGGGATAGATGCCCAGTCCGTCGGTGAAGTAAATCAGGCCGCGCAGATGGTGGAACGCGCCCTCGCGCACCAGCCGGTCCACGTACTCGAATACCGGCCGGAAATCGGTGGCCGACTGGCCGATCAACTCGAAATGCTCCATATAATCCGCAAGGTCGCGCGCATTTGTGATGCGTTTGTCCGCGCGGATCTGGTCGTCACACTGCAAAATGCGCAGATTGATGTGTCGGAAAAAGCTCTCGCTGTCCTGTAACAGTTCATAGGTGCGCGTGAGGAAGCTGCGCACCAACTCGCCCGAGGTGGACATCGAGGTATCGACCGCGATGACAAAATCCTTGATCTTGCGCACCTCGCGCGTCTCGAGCGGTTCGATCAGCGGCATGTTGCCGAAGTGCCGCAGGCCGTAGGCATAGTAGCCGTAGTCAAAAGAGTCTGCGTCCACCGCAACCTCTTCGCGCAGGGCGGCAAAGCGCCGCAGAAACGCGCGGTAATCGGTGGTGTGCTGCGTGGTGACGGACAGCTGCTCGCGCACGGCTTCGCCGCCCGTCGCTTGATTGGAGAACACGGTTTCCATCGCGGTCTGGGTGCGTTCGGCGGTGCGCTGCCACTGTTTGTCCTGCTCGTCGTCGCCTTCCTCTGGCCAGAGCGAGTGCTCGTCCACTGCGAATACGCGCGCGAGCGTGGCGCAGTCATAGGAGTTTAGCCGGTCGCGCCGGAACTGCCGGTAGATCGCCTCGGCGGTCAGCACGGGCATCTCCGCGCGCAGGCTGCGGTACAGGTTTTGTCGCCGTACAGACGGCTTATCCGCCTGCAAGCAGCGGTAGTCCAGCGTGTCCAGTATACTTTCGACCGAGACATCGCACGCCAAATCCCATAGATCGCGGTCGCGGCCGCGCGTTTTGGCGGGATGGCGCAGCAGACAGTGAAATACGCTGTGCAGATAGGCGCGGTTGACGCGCGGGCGGCCGCGCTCGAGCTGCTGTGCGAGCCATGCGCCGTTGAAGTACAGGCTGCGCGCATCGGTGGCAAGGGTGGCGGTGTCAAACCCGTCCGAGACGGCCAGCGCGGACAGCGCCGCGTCCAGAAACGGCAGGCTCATATATAATTCGGTGCGGGCGGAGAACAAAATCTCGCGCCCGAGGGCGTTCCAGCGTTCGCTTTGGGGCATGGAAAGCCTCCTTTACAGGTCGAAGGTTTTGGCGCGGCCCTTTGCAGAGGTTTTGCCGGTCGCGGCCAGCAGTACGGACAGCGCCGCGGTCTGCTCCTTTTCGCGGGCGGCATCGCAGGCCGCGTCCACATCGGCGGCGGTCAGCACGCCGAGCGACAGCAGGAACGAAATCGCCGCGCTCTCACCTGCGGCAGCGCAGGCACGCAGCAGCGCGCCGCCGTGCGCGCGCAGACAATCCAAGTAGGCGTCGCGCGCCGCGTCGGAAAGGGCATAGGGGACGGCCAGCCGTCGCGCGGCAACCCGCGCGGCAACCGAAAAGTCGTGCCGCTCGAGCAGGCCGGTCAGCGCAAGGTCATATTGCCGGAAGCTGAGTACACTCGCGTCAAAACACTGACGGTAGCCATAGCCCGCGCCGTGGATGCGGCGCTGGAAGATATGCGCGGGGGAGAGGTCCTCGAGTTCCTCCGTGTAGGCGGGGAACAGCAGGCGCGCGGGTGATTCGCCCTCAAAGCGCACATCCAGTTCGCCTGCGTGTTCGCCCAGCAGCTTTTGCAGGCAGGTTGGGGCGTTCGGTGCGGCGCGCAGCACGACTGTGTGCAATGCGCGGCAGTTCATCAGCGCCCCGCCGCCGAAGTCCGTGACCGTTTGGGGCAGGGTGATGGTTTCCAGCCGGCGGCAGTTGTAAAACGCATAGCTGCCCACGCTTTGCAGCGCGGTGGGCAGTGTGACCGCGCGGATGGCGTTTGCATCGTGCACGGGTTCGGGGCCGCCGCAGGTGATACGCACGGCGAACGTCTCCCGCCCAGACAGGTCGGGGGCGCGCTCGCTGAGGGCATAGGGGCCAAGCTGCGTGACCGGCGCGCCGTTGATTTCGCTGGGCAGCGTGACCGTGTCGTCCTGCGTCTCGCATCGCAAAATAGCGATGCCGTCCGAGACCGCCGTACAGGTCAGCAAAAGGTCGTTTTCGCCTTGGATTACACGCATGAAGCGCTCTCCTTTTCAGATGATTTTCGTCTGGATTGATTATAGCACAGGCGTGGCAGGGCGGCAAGCAGACGCGAAGCGCGGAAAAGCTATGATTATCATAATAAGAAAATATCAACATAATAAATTATAATAATTCTCAAAAAGAGCTTGACAAATGCTTTGGCTGAGAATATACTGTGACCATACTGAAAAAACCAATGACGAAGACGAGTAGCGGGGAGACCAAACCTCCAAGAGAGCTGCGGGCGGTGAGATCGCGGCAGGCAAGGACCCGGTGAATGGACTTCAGCAGGGCAAGGCGAACGGAGGATATTCTCCAAGTAACTGCGACGGGGACTCCACCCGTTATCCGGGGAGCGCATATTGTTGGATATGTGAAAGTGAGCGGGCGCATGATGCGTCAACTTGGGTGGTACCGCAAGAGTTTGTTTTCAAACTCCTGTCCCATGATTTCATGGGGCAGGAGTTTTTTATTTTGTTGACTCACATAATTCATATATAAAGGAGAGAACCTACCATGGCGAAGATTCCGCACAGATTGTATTTAACCGAAGATCAGATGCCCAAGCAGTGGTACAACCTGCGCGCCGATATGAAGCAACAGCCCGACCCGCTGCTTCACCCCGGCACACATCAGCCGCTGCCGGAGGAGGCGCTCTATCCGATCTTCTGCGAAAAGCTCGCACATCAGGAGCTGGACAGCACGGAACGCTATATCGATATCCCGGAACCGATCCTCGATATGTATAAGCTGTATCGTCCGTCGCCGCTGTGCCGCGCGTACAATCTGGAAAAGGCGCTCGATACCCCGGCGAAGATTTATTATAAGTTCGAGGGCAACAATACGTCGGGCAGCCATAAGCTCAATTCGGCTATCGCGCAGGCGTATTATGCCAAGGAACAGGGCCTCAAGGGCCTGACGACCGAAACCGGAGCGGGCCAGTGGGGCACGGCGTTGTCCGAGGCGTGTGCGTACTTCGGACTGGACCTCAAGGTTTACATGGTCAAGGTTTCCTATGAGCAGAAGCCCTATCGCAAGGCCGTCATGCAGACTTTCGGCGCGGATGTAACGCCTTCGCCGTCCAATACCACCGAGGCAGGCCGCGCGATTTTGGCGCAGGACCCGAACACGGGCGGCTCGCTCGGCTGCGCGATCTCCGAGGCGGTGGAAGTGGCCACCACGCATGAGGGGTATCGCTACGTGCTCGGTTCGGTGCTCAATCAGGTGCTGCTGCACCAGTCGATCATCGGTCTGGAGAGCAAGCAGGCGATGGAGATGCTGGATGAATACCCGGATATCGTCATCGGCTGTGCGGGCGGCGGCTCCAATCTGGGCGGCCTGATCGCGCCGTTTATGCAGGATAAGCTGCTGGGTAAGGCTGACCCGCGCATTATCGCGGTCGAACCGGCGTCCTGCCCATCGTTCACCCGCGGCAAGTATGCTTACGATTTCTGCGATACCGGCCATGTGACGCCGCTGGCGCGCATGTACACGCTGGGCAACGGCTTTATGCCTGCGGCCAACCATGCAGGCGGCCTGCGCTACCACGGCATGAGCCCGATTCTTTCCAAGCTGTATCACGACGGCTATATGGAAGCAGTGTCTGCCAAGCAGACCGATGTGTTTGAGGCGGCGACGCTGTTTGCCAAGGTCGAGACCATTCTGCCTGCACCGGAATCCAGCCATGCAATTCGCGGTGCCATCGACGAGGCGCTCAAATGCAAGGAAACGGGCGAAGCAAAGACCATCCTGTTTGGTCTGACGGGTACCGGGTATTTCGATATGTCGGCCTATGAAGCATACCACAACGGCACCATGACCAACCATGTGCCGACCGACGAAGAATTGCAGATTGGCTTTGATACGCTGCCTGTCCAGCCGGAATAACTGGAATGAAATACGGAGGTGGAGCTTGCCGTGGGTATAGCAGAGCATGTGCTCGAGTCTGTCGTCTCCTGGGCAATCCTGCTTTTTGAATATGTTGGCGTGGCGGTGATCGCGGTCGCCGGTGTACAGGGCGTTTGGCGCTACGTGCGCCGCGATCCGCTCACGCGGCTGACGCTGGCAAAAGGGCTGTCGCTTGGACTGGAGTTCAAACTGGGCAGCGAAATTCTGCGCACGGTGATCGTGCGGGAGTTTCGGGAGATCGGGTTGGTCGGTGCGATCATCCTGCTGCGCGCGGCGCTGACCGTGCTCATTCACTGGGAGATCAAAAATGAGGAGCAGGCCACCACAGAGTTGCCAAAGCAATAATACGCACATATCCACCCTTATTGGACCCGCCGGAAAAGGGATTTTCCGACGGGTCTTGTTTTGGGAAAAGTGACTGCGTCGTGTGACCGAAAAATGAAAATAAAAAAATTTGAAAAAAAGATTGACACATGTGGAATAATGTGATATCCTATTTAGGCAGTCGAAACTAAGAAAAAGTTCGACGAAAAGACACAAGTCAATAATTTGCGCCAGTAGCTCAGCTGGATAGAGTGTTTGGCTACGAACCGCAAACCCACCCTCTCAAGGGACACCACAAGTTAATAATACGCGCCAGTAGCTCAGCTGGATAGAGTGTTTGGCTACGAACCAAAAGGTCGGGGGTTCGAATACCTTCTGGCGTACCACTTTTTCTTGTGGGAAACAAGCGATTTCTTCGGAAATCGCTTGTTTTTTTACTTTTTTGGAATTTGCAAAAATTTGTGCCAACAAAATTGCCAATATCAAGTTTTTGCGCTTTCTCTGTAA
>DXDZ01000069.1 GCA_019115185.1 Candidatus Agathobaculum merdipullorum | reverse complement strand
CAACGGCGCGGGCAAGTCCACCACGCTCAACCTGATCGCGGGTGTGTATCCGGTGGATGCGGGCCTGATTCGCCTCAACGGCTTCAATCTGACCGGCCTGCCCGAGCACAAGCGCGCGCGCTTCCTCGGCCGCGTGTTTCAGGACCCGATGATGGGCACTGCCGCCACCATGGGCATCGAGGAAAACCTCGCGCTCGCCTATCGCCGCGGAAAGCGGCGCGGCCTGAGCTACGGCATCACCAACGAGGAGCGCAAGATTTATCGGGAAAAGCTCGCAACACTCGGCCTTGGCCTCGAGGACCGCATGACCAGCAAGGTCGGCTTGCTGTCCGGCGGCCAGCGTCAGGCGCTGACGCTTTTGATGGCGACGCTGCAAAAGCCCGACCTTCTGCTGCTGGACGAGCACACCGCGGCGCTCGACCCCAAGACGGCGGATAAGGTGCTTCAGATTACCGAGGAAATCGTCGCGCGCGACAACCTGACCACGCTCATGGTCACGCACAATATGAAGCACGCGATTCAATACGGCAACCGCCTGATCATGATGGACGGGGGCCGTGTGGTGGTCGATATCCGCGGCGAGGAAAAGAAAAACCTGACCGTGCGTGATCTGCTGGAGAAGTTCAACATCGAAAACGACCGCATGCTGCTCAGCGAATAAAGACGAAATCCAGCTGCATCGATTGGGAAACGAAAAGCAAAAGACTGCTGAAAACCACAGGTTTTCGGCGGTCTTTTTTTCGTTCGCACCGGCACTGAAAAAAATATAAAAAAACGCTTGACATATTGGTTAGCATATGCTAACTTATATACAGGTTAGCCGAGGCTTACTGAAAGGCAGACCGACCGGGCAGGTCCTCGCGGAACGGGACCGACCCGGTAAACACATACAAAAGCTTCCTCTGCACTTTGCGCATCATCCGAACAGACACAACCGGCAGATGGGCGCGGCCGTATGGCTAACCGCGGCCGTGCCCGCCGGTCAAGTGACACGCAGCGCGGAGGACACGAGAGGAGCGTTTGCGCATGAATCATCAGCTTGATCGTTTGCTGGCGGCGTATTGCTCGCCTACTCTCGCCGGGATCAAACCCGCGAGCTTGGTCTCCTTTGACCGGACGCAGCATGCGGATCTGCCGCAGCAGCTGCATGACTATCAGGCGGCTTTTGCCCGGCGCGGCATCCGGTTTGACATCCTTTGTGCCTGCCACGGACGCTTTCTGCTGCTGGTGTATCACGAGGAGCAGCTCGAACAGCACATGGCGGATGTGCGGGTGCAGCGAGTGCTGGCGAAATTCGGGTATCCGCCCGATGCAGCGCTCGAAACGCTGCTGGACGGCCTGCGGCGGCGCATCGCCGCGCAGTCGGGTTTTCCGCATGAAATCGGCCTGTTTCTCGGCTATCCGATCGAGGATGTCGTGGGCTTTATCCGAAACGAGGGCCGCGGCTGCAAGCTGTGCGGCTACTGGAAGGTCTACGGCGACGCGGAAGCCGCATCCCGTTTGTTTGACCGCTTATCGCGGGTATGCCATGCGGTGAAAACACGTGTGGAGCAGGGCGAAACCCTGCTGCAAGTGTTCGCCGCGGCATAAAGCGTTATTTTATATCACCATCATCTACTTTTAGGAGGTTTTGATCCATATGAGCAAGGCGGCAGTAATTTTCTGGAGCCAGACCGGCAACACCGAACAGATGGCAAGCGCCATCGCGGAGGGCATCCGCGCGGGCGGTCTGGAATGCGATTTGATGAACGTGGCGGAGGTGAGTGCTGCCGACGCTGCCAAGTATGATAAGCTGGCGCTGGGCTGCCCGGCGATGGGCGCCGAAGTGCTGGAAGAGGCGGAATTCGACCCGTTCTTCACCGAGCTGGAAGGCAAGCTGGGCGGCCGCAAGGTGGCGCTGTTCGGCTCCTACGGCTGGGGCGACGGCCAGTGGATGCGCGACTGGGTGCAGCGCGCGGACGACGCAAACGCGAACGTCTACACCGACGAGGGCCTGATGGCGCACGAAACGCCGGACGAGGCCGTGCTCGACCAGTGCCGCGAATTCGGCAAGGGCTTTGCCGCTTATTAAAGAAAACCCTGACCCTATCCTGCGCGCACCGCGCGCCATTCGATAGATTTTCTGCAAAATTTGCAGAAAATCATAAAAAGTGTGTGCTTTGCCACACTTTTTATACAAGTGCGGAGAAAAGTTTCGTTTGTCGGAACTTTTCGAAGCGGTGAACGCATCCGCGTGTAACGCGGTGCGTTCTCTCGATGGAAACCATTGGTTTCCATCGAATATACAGGTCATACCCGCCGCGACGGCGACGGTTATGATACAAATATCCTTTCTTGTCCCGGGGGAAACCCCAAAGGGGATACCGCTCCGGTATCCTGCAACATGAGCCCGCGGCTGTCCGGAACAACAGCCGTGGGCTTCCTCCTTGTCTGGGAGAAAAAGAGAAATTAGCTTTTGCTAACTGGCGGTTGTTGGTTAGTTTTGACAAACTTGAAAATCACCGCTTGACAATTGCAGTTAGCAGTGGTAAACTGCAAACGAAACAAAGGTTAGATAAAGCTAACTTGCGTCGATTCAGAGAAAGATATCTCATCGGAAAGGAGAGGATCGCCATTATGCCGCTGACTTTGGTAGACACCGGCGTGCCGACCACGATCAAAGCCATTCGGGGAAAGGATCAGACCAGACGATTCCTGCAAAACCTCGGGTTTGTCGAGGGGGCGTCGGTTTCGGTCGTTTCCTCGCTTGCGGGCAATCTGATTGTTTCGGTCAAGGACACGCGCGTTGCGATCTCGCAGCAGATGGCCTCGCGCATTATGGTGTAAAGGGGGAAGGAGCAATGGGCAATCTGAGAAACACACCCTGCGGCAAAACCGTGACCGTGCGCCGCGTCGAGGGAGAGGGCGCAACCCGCCGCCGGATCATGGATATTGGCATCACGCGCGGCGCGGAGGTGTTCGTGCGCAAGGTCGCGCCGCTGGGCGACCCGATCGAAGTGACCGTGCGCGGCTATGAGCTTTCGCTGCGCAAAGCGGACGCAGAAAAAATTCTGGTAGAGTAAGCATATTTTTTTACACAGGAGTTAGCGGAAGCTAATTCTGGGAAAGGGGCAACAACATGTCGATTCGTTTGGCGCTTGCCGGCAACCCGAACTGCGGCAAGACCACGATGTTCAACGATCTGACCGGTGCGACGCAGTACGTCGGCAACTGGCCGGGTGTCACCGTGGAGAAAAAAGAGGGCCGCTACAAGGCGGATAAGCAAGTCTTTATCACCGACTTGCCGGGTATTTATTCGCTTTCCCCCTATACGCTGGAAGAGGTCATCACCCGCGATTATCTGGTTGGTGAAAAGCCGGACGCGATCCTCAATCTGGTGGATGCGTCCAACATTGAGCGCAATTTGTATCTGACCACGCAGCTGCTCGAGATGGGTATTCCGGTGGTTGTGGCGCTCAATATGATGGATATTGTAGAAAAGCGCGGAGACACGATCGACACGGCAAAGCTGTCCGCTAAGCTGGGCGTGCCCGTGGTCGAAACCACAGCGCTCAAGGGCAAGGGCACCAAGGAGCTGGTCGAGGCGGCAAAGCGCGCGGCGAAGTCGGGCGCAAAGCCCGCCGTACACGCCTTTTCCGATCCGATTGAGCAGGCGCTCGGTCAGATCTCGTCGATCATCGCGGACGTGACCGAGGCCGATCAGCGCCGCTGGTTCGCGGTCAAGCTGTTTGAGCGCGACGAAAAGGTGCTTTCGCGTTTCCATTTCGGTGCGGACACGCTGGAAAAGCTCGAAAAGATCATCACCGAGGTCGAGGACGAGCTGGACGACGATGCGGAGTCCATCATCACCGACGCGCGCTATCAGTCCATCACGGAAATCGTCAAACCCTGCGTCAAAAAGCAGAAAAGCGGCATGACGGTGTCCGACAAGATCGACCGCATTGTGACCAACCGCATTCTGGCGCTGCCGATCTTTGCGCTGGTCATGTTCATCGTGTATTATGTTTCGGTCACCACGGTCGGCACGATCCTGACCGACTGGGCGAACGACGGCGTGTTCGGTGAGGGCTGGGAGCTGTTCGGCGTATGGATTCCGGGCATCCCGACCCTTCTGGGCGGCGCGCTGAGCACCTTGGGCGTTGCGGACTGGCTGTATAGCCTGATTATGGACGGCATTGTGGCTGGCGTCGGCGCGGTGCTGGGCTTTGTGCCGCAGATTCTGGTACTGTTCCTGTTCCTCGCCATTCTGGAGGACTGCGGCTATATGGCGCGTGTGGCCTTCATCATGGACCGCATTTTCCGCAAGTTCGGCCTGTCGGGCAAGAGCTTTATCCCGATGCTGATCGGCACGGGCTGCGGCGTGCCGGGTATCATGGCCTCGCGCACGATTGAGCAGGAGCGCGACCGCCGCATGACTATCATGACCACGACCTTTATCCCGTGCAGCGCCAAGCTGCCGATCATCGCCCTGATCGCAGGCGCGATTTTCGACAACGCGGGCTGGGTGGCCTTCTCGGCCTACTTCATTGGCGTGCTGGCGATTATTGTATCCGGCATCATGCTCAAGAAGTTCAGGATGTTCGCGGGCGAA
>DXDZ01000068.1 GCA_019115185.1 Candidatus Agathobaculum merdipullorum | reverse complement strand
TTCAAAAGGAAGGCGGCAAAACCGCTTTTTAGCAGTTGAAGCAGAGCCGGAGCCCGGTTTTCCGTGTTTGCTTCAAGTGCTAAAAAAGGGATGCGCCGCCCTCCGCAACACAAAAAAGGAGGAAAAAACATGGCAAACATCAACCCTTTTGAATTCAAAAACTACCGCGTTTTTGAAACCGAGATCGCCGGTCGCAAGTTGACCGTCGAAACCGGTAAGATGGCGCAGCTGGCCAACGGTTCCTGTCTGGTGCGTTACGGCGACACCGCTGTGCTGGTCACCGCAACCGCATCCGCCAAGCCGCGCGACGGCATCGACTTTTTCCCGCTCTCGGTGGACTTTGAGGAGCGCCTGTATGCAGTAGGCCGCATCCCGGGCAGCTTCATGCGCCGCGAGGGCCGTCCGAGCGAGCGCGCGATTCTGGCCTCCCGCCAGATCGATCGTCCGATGCGTCCGCTGTTTCCGAAGGACCTCAGAAACGATGTGTCCATCGTCTGCACGGTGCTGGAAAACGATTACGATAACTCCCCCGAGGTGGTCGGCCTGCTGGGCGCGTCCATCGCGGTTTCGATCTCGGATATCCCGTTTGACTACGTCGTTGCGGGCTGCCAGGTCGGCATCATCGACGGCAAGACCGTCATCAACCCGACGAGCGAGCAGCGCAAGCAGTCCGAAATGGACGTTACCCTGTGCGCGACCAAGGACAAGATCGTCATGATCGAGGCGGGTGCGAAGGAAGTGCCCGAGGATGATATGTTCAACGCACTCATGGAAGCACATGAGGAGCTCAAGAAGATCTGCGCGTTCATTCAGGGCATCAAGGACGAGATCGGCAAGCCGAAGTTCGAGTACGAGCATCACGATATCGACCACGACCTGTTCGACAAGCTGGAGGCCGCGTGCAACGACAAGTTCGAGGGTGCCATGGATACCGACGACAAGACCGTCCGCGACGCGGGCGTGCGTGAGATCGTCGATGCGTTCGAGGCAACGCTTTCCGACGAGTACAAGGAAGAGCACGGTGCGAATCTTGCTGAGTGCGTGGACAAGCTGCAGAAGAAGATCGTGCGCCGCTGGCTGGCAAACGGCAAGCGCGTGGACGGCCGCGGTATGGAGGAAGTCCGTCCGCTGGCGGCTGAGGTGCATGTGCTGCCGCGTGTGCATGGTTCGGGTATGTTCACCCGCGGTCAGACCCAGGTGCTGACGCTCTGCACGCTGGGCACGCTTGGCGATGCGCAGGAGCTGGATACCATTTTTGAAGAGACCGAAAAGCGCTATATCCATCACTACAATTTCCCGTCCTTCTCGGTCGGTGAAACCCGCCCGTCCCGCAGCCCCGGCCGTCGTGAGATCGGTCACGGTGCGCTCGCGGAGCGCGCACTGCTGCCGGTTATCCCGCCGGTGAGCGAGTTCCCGTATGCGCTGCGTCTGGTTTCCGAGGTCATTTCCTCTAACGGTTCTACCTCGCAGGGGTCGGTCTGCGGCTCGACCCTCGCGCTGATGGACGCCGGTGTGCCGATCAAGGCGCCGGTTGCCGGTATTTCCTGCGGTCTGATCACCGACGGCGGTCAGGAGACTACTTTCACCGATATTCAGGGTGTTGATGATTTCTACGGCGATATGGACTTCAAGGTTGCCGGCACCAAGAAAGGTATCACCGCCATTCAGGTGGATATCAAGGTGGACGGCTTGACCCCGAACATCATCAAGCAGGCGTTTGAGAAGTGCCGCGTGGCGCGCTATGGCATTCTGGACGAGATCATGCTCAAGGCCATCCCGGCGCCGCGTGCGGACGTTTCTGAGTGGGCGCCCAAGATGACCACCATGCATATCCATCCGGACAAGATCCGTGAGGTTATCGGCAAGGGCGGCAGCGTGATCCAGAACATCGTGGCCGAGTCCGGTGCCAAGGTTGATATCGAGGACGACGGCACGGTTACCATCGCGGCGGTCAAGGCTTCCGACGCGGACAAGGCCAAGAAGATGATCGAAGCGATCGTCAAGGAGCCCGAGCCGGGCGAAATCTACTACGGCAAGGTCGTGCGCCTGATGAACTTCGGTGCGTTTGTCAACCTGCTGCCGGGTAAGGACGGCATGGTGCACATCTCCAAGATGGCGGATCACCGCATCGAAAAGGTGGAGGATGCCGTCAAGGAAGGCGATATGGTTTGGGTCAAGGTCATGGAGATCGATGACAAGGGCCGTGTCAACCTGTCCATGAAGGACGTTAAGGAAGAGGAAAAGGTAAAATAATCTCTTTCTGGCAAGAATAACAGAGGGTTTCGGCGCAATTTTTGCGCCGAAACCCTTTTTCATTTGCCCGCGTGTGCGGGGTATGTTATAATAAAAACCAATCCCCATTTGGAAAGGAAATGAACCGATGGCCCAGACCTCCGTATCGCTCCCCGAGGGCGAGCTGCGCGTCGCACGATGCGACATGCTGGACAAGCTGATTGCCGCCGCGGACGGCGACGCGGCACTACTGTATCTTTATGTCCTGCGGTACGGCAGCGCGGACGGCAAAACTGCGGCGCGTGCGCTGCATTTGTCGCAGGAGCGATACGAGCGTGCGGCGTTTACACTGAACAGCTTGGTCACGCCCGCCGTACCGCCGCAGGCGGACAAGCCCTCGGATGCGCCGCAGTATACGGCGGACGAGCTGCGTCGCGCGCGGCTGGACGACCACAAGTTTGCGGCGGTCTGTGACAGTGCCGAGGGTGTGCTCGGCCGTACGCTGACCGAGGGGCAGCTGCGCTGCCTGCTGACCGCATACGATCACCTTGGTCTGTCGGCGGGCGCGATCATTGAGCTTTTGTCCTATCTCAAAGGCGAAAAAGGTACGGTGCGGTTGGCTGATATCCGCCGCGAAGCCTATCTGTGGGCGGATATGGGCGTGGTTTCTGCGCAGCAGGCGCAGCAGTATCTGGCGCGCAAGGTGAACGAAAAGCCGCTGAGCGAGGCGGTTTACAAGGCGCTCGGTGCCGACCCGGCGCAGCCCGCACCCAAGGAGCAGCGCGTGTGCCGTTTTGCGCTCGCGCACGGCTTCCCGCCCGAGGCGATCGAGCTGGCGGTCCGACGCACGGACAAGCAGCAGGGCCACAAGAGCTTGGATTATACGCTGGGCATTTTGCGCCGCTGGGACGAGGCGGGTGTACATACGGTCAGCGAGATTACCGCGCTCGAGCCGGAGACACGAGCGGCGGTCGGGCAGACCCCGGCGCAGCCCACCGACCCTGGTACGCTGGCCGCGTGGGAGCAGGACTGGGCGGCGCGCGTGCGCAGCCATCGCCGCAAAACGGAGGAATAAGCCATGGGATACGACAGAAAACTATTGGCGGCGGCGCGGCGTGAGCTGGAACGCGAGCGCACAGCCCGCAGTGAGGAATTTGAGGCGCGGCGACGTGAGGTATACGCGCGCGAACCGCGCATCCGCGCGATTGACCGCACGCTGTCGCAGACGGCGGCGAGCGTGTTGCGCGCGGCGCTCAATACAGGCGGTGACCCGGCCGCGGCGATTGAGCAGCTGCGCGGGCAGAATCTGGCGTTGCAGGCCGAGCGCGCTGGGCTGCTGTCTCGCATGGGGCTTCCGGCTGATTATCTGACCGAAAAACCGATGTGCGAAAAGTGCGGCGATACGGGTTATGCAGGCAGTGCGACCTGTGACTGCGTCAAGGCGCGGTATGCCGCGCTGCTGCGCGAGCAGCTGTCCGCCGTGCTGCCCATCCGCGACCAGAATTTTGCGCATTTCCGCATGGATTATTACTCCACCCGACCGGACGCGCGGCTGGGGCTGTCTCCGCGGGAAAATATGGAGTACAATCTGGATGAATGCAAGGCGTATGCCGAAAAGTTTGGGCCGCACTCGCCCAATCTGCTGCTGTATGGCTCGACCGGGCTGGGGAAAACCTTCCTGTCCTCTTGCATTGCCGAAGCGGTGGCGGCGCGCGGTTTTTCGGTGGCGTATGATACCGCAATCAATATTGTTGCGGCGTATGAGACGATCAAATTCGGCAACGGCGACGGCGAAGCCGCAGCCGAGCGTGCCGCACGCTATGAGCGCGCCGATCTGCTCATCATTGACGACATGGGCACCGAAATGGGCACGGCATTCACCGTGTCCGCGCTGTATAATCTGATCAATAACCGACTGATGGCCGGGCGGCCGATGATCGTCAACACCAACCTGCCGCCCGAGGCGCTGGCGGAAAAATATTCGCCCGCTGTGGCGTCCCGTCTGTTGGGCGAATTTGTTTCGCTGCGCTTTTTCGGAGACGATATCCGCCTGATGAAAAAGCAAAAGAAATTGTAAACAATTCTTTCACAGCACGTTCAAAGTTTATTCACATATTCCTCGGCAGGATGGGGTATACTAAGCATGTCGATAAGGGAAGCCGCAATCCCGAATCGACAGCCTACCGATCTTTTATTTCTCTTTTACCCCCCTTTATTTTGTGAAATGAGTGAAAAACCCCCGGTTCCATTTCCCCCATGGACCGGGGGTTTTTCCTGCCTTTCGGGCGGCGCGGGCAATGTCATAAACCTTTCAAAGTCTGTTCAAAGGCTGTTCACACTTTTTCCGTCCGGGTGCAGTATACTATGATTGTCGGAAGGGAAAGACACCAGCCCAACCGATACCCCCTTTTTTACATCATAATGTTTTCTTTCTTTCACCTTTTCTTTTATCCTCTTTTTCATTTTGCATTGGCGTGCGCCCTGTTTTCCATTTCCCGCTTTTGGAAAACAGGGCGTTTCCCATGTCTGCGGAAAAAATCGGCAGGAAACAATTCTTTCACAGCATATTTATAATCTGTTCACACTTTTCCCCGTGGGATGGGGTATACTAAGCATGTCGATGAGGGAAGCCGCAATCCCAAGTCGATAGCCTACCGATCTTTTATTTCTCTTTTACCCCCCTTTTTCAAATCTGTGTAGTGAATGGGCAAAGCGCCGTCGTCTCGTTTCCCCCGACGAGACGGCGGCGCTTTCCTGTTATGCGGCGGCTGGATTGCCCCTTGCGCAAGGGAATACAATGCGGTATACTAAAAAATAGACAAGAAAAGATATGTTAGGAGTGGTTGAAGTATGGGTTGTTCGCATGACTGCGAATCCTGCTCTGCGAGCTGCGGCGGCGAGAAGAGCCTGAAGGTCGCGGCAAATCCCGCAGCTTCGGTCAAAAAAGTCATCGGCATCGTGTCCGGCAAGGGCGGCGTTGGCAAAAGCCTGCTGACCTCGATGCTGGCTGTCGGCATGACGCGCAAGGGCTATACCTGCGGTATTCTGGACGCGGATATCACCGGTCCGTCCATCCCTAAGACATTCGGCGTGCATGACAAGCTCGAAGGCTGCGAAGAAGGCATCCTGCCTGCGCGCAGCGAGGGCGGCGTGCAGATGATCTCGATCAATCTGGTGCTGCCTAACGAGGATGATCCGGTCATTTACCGTGGGCCGATCATCGCGGAAACGGTCAAGCAGTTCTGGTCGGATGTTATATGGGACGATGTGGATTTCCTGTTCGTCGATATGCCTCCCGGCACAGGCGACGTGCCGCTGACCGTGTTCCAGTCCCTGCCGGTGGATGGCATTCTGGTCGTCACCTCGCCGCAGGATCTGGTCAGCATGATCGTGGGCAAGGCGGTCAAGATGGCGAAAATGATGAACATCCCGCTCATTGGCGTGGTGGAGAATTACAGCTATCTGGAATGCCCGGACTGCGGCAAGCACATTGCGGTCTTTGGCGAAAGCCATGTGGATGAGGTCGCGGCGGAATACGGTCTGCCTGTGCTGGCCAAGCTGCCGATCGATCCCAAGCTGGCCGCGGCGGTGGATGCCGGCAAGATCGAGGACGCTAAGCTGCCGGATGCACTCAAGGATGCGCTCAAAACGGTGGAGGGGCTTCGATGAACATCGGTGTCGCGTATGACGGCGGGCAGATCGCCAAAAATCTGGGCGAATGCCGCTCGTTTTTGATCGTCAGTGCGGAGGGACAAAACCCGACGGGTAAGCGGCTGGCCTCGGTCGAGGGAACCAGCACGACCGACTTGCTCAAGCTGGCGAGCATGGAAAAAATCGACGTTTTGATCTGCGGCGCGCTGGGGCTTGCTATGCGCAACGCGCTGGAGATGATCGGCGTGCTGCTCGTGCCGGGCTGCGAAGGCTCGGCGGAGGAAGCGGTCGCCAAGTTCCTTGTAGGGGAAAGACAGGGCGATCCGGCGCTGCTGGAGATCGGCCGGGAGGAAGACCCGGACGACCCGATGGCGTGCATGCACGACTGCGCCAAGTGCGCAGGCTGCGGCCCGATCGAGATTCTGCGGCAGATCCCGCAAGGGCAGGAAGAGAACTGAAAACAAACGGGGCGTCCGGTGCGGGACGCCTCGTTTTTACAGAATCGTCCGAAAGGGGGCGGACGATCATCGCTTTTTGGAAAATCGGGAGGAAAAATGAGGAAGTTAGTTTATCGGTATTTGTGGTTTACCATCGGCGTTATCATCAATGCATTCGGCGTGGCGATTATCACCAAAGCGGCGCTCGGCACCTCGCCAATTTCGAGCGTGCCGTATGTGCTCAGTTTGCGCTTTGCGCCGTCGCTGGGTGCATTTACCTTTGTATTTAACCTGCTGTTCATTGCGGCGCAGGTGGTTTTGCGCGGACGTAAATTCCCGCCGATTCAATTCTTGCAGTTGGTAGTCAATCTGGTGTTCAGCGCGTTTATCGACGTCGGCATGAAAGCGCTGTGGTGGTTTGAGCCGACTTCGCTGCCGGTCAAGCTCGTTGCGCTGGTGATTGGCTGCGCGGTGTTGGGCTTCGGCATCAGCGTTGAGGTGGCGCCGGATGCGCTGCTCGTGCCGGGCGAAGGCGTTGTGGGTTCGATCACTGACCGGACGGGCAAGCGTTTTGGTTCGATCAAGATTATGTTCGACGTGACGCTGGTTATTATCGCGTTGATCTTGTCCTTCATCTTCTTCCATAGAATCAATGGCCTGGGACGCGGCACCATCGTGTCTGCACTGATCGTAGGCCGGTTTGTCAATCTGTATAATGCACATCTGCCGCTTATCCCGCGCATCCGCACGCTGCGCGCGGTGGCGGTACCGGAGGCACCGCAGGAGAAGACTGCATGCGAAGCGGAAAAACAAATCGAGATTGAAGCGGAAGGCTGATAGAAAAGCCGTTCGTACACAACGAGACACGGTAAGCAGCAAGGGCTGTCCGCTCACGGCGGGCAGCCCTTTTGTCAGCAAACGGCGAAAATTATTTTGCGGTGAAAGGAAATTTATCGAAAAATGCTGATGCTTTTTATAGGGGGCTGTTGTATAATAAATCTATAACCGAAAACGGGGCGTCGCAACCCCACGGAAACGGAAGGATTTGCTGCGATGGATAAAATTACTGCCGCCTTAGTTGGCGGCCTGTTTGACGAAGGTGGTTTTTCCGCCTTCGCGCGTCCGGTGCTGTTCGGTACGGCGGGCGATACGGTGCGGGACGAGCTGCCCGAAACCGTGGATGCGTGCTATTTTGTGCACGACGATCGGGAGCCTGCGCTGGCGGGCGCGGAAAGCATTGCACTCGAGCAGGGCAATCGCTTTGCGGCGCTTCGCACCTTGCCGGAGAGCGAGCAGGTGCTGGTGATAGCCGCGCCGTTCGTGCTTCCCGAAGACGACGCACTGACCCATCTGACCGAAACGCATGTGACAACCGGCTACGGCGTAAGCGTATTGGTGGCCGAGCAGCAGGGCTTCGACGCGGAGGGCCAGCCCATCCCGCGCGACGCGCATTGCCTTGCGGCGATGTTCACCTACGAGATGCTGCAAAAGGCGCTCGCGGCGGGCGGCGATACGCTGGACGCGCTGGTCGAGGCGGCAGTCGCCGCAGGCGCGCAGAAGGGCGTTGCCGTCACCAATGAGATCGTCGAGATCTGCGACGGCGGTTCGGCTTATATCGCGTTCCGCGCGATGGTAAACCGCGTCAACTTCACGCTGATCGACAAGGGCGTGCAGATTTTTGATCCGGCAAACACCTATATTGCACCGGATGCGGAGATTGAGGCGGGCGTGACCATTCTGCCCGGCTGTCATATCCGTCCGGGCTGTAAGGTGGGCGCGGGCGCGGTCATTGGCCCGAACTCCATTCTGGAAAAGGCTGAAATCGGCGCGGGCACGACGGTCAATAATTCGCAGGTGTATGAGTCCAAGATCGGTGCACACACTACGGTCGGACCGTTTGCCTATGTCCGTCCGCAGTGTGTCGTGGGCGACGGCTGCCGCATCGGCGACTTTGTCGAGCTGAAGAAGTCCACCATCGGCAACGGCACCAAGGTGTCTCACCTGACCTATATCGGCGACGCAACCGTCGGCGAGCGCGTCAACTTTGGCTGCGGCACGGTTGTAGTCAACTACGATGGGTATCATAAGTATCAGACTGTCATCGGTGACGATTGCTTCATCGGCTGCAACACCAATCTGGTGTCGCCTGTGACGCTCGGCGACCGCGTGTTCACCGCGGCCGGCGCGACGATCACCAAGGACGTACCGGCGGGCGCGCTGGCAGTGGCCCGTGCGCGGCAGACCACGCTTGAGGGCTGGAACGACCGCCGCCGAGAAATGCACGAAAAAGAGCAAAATAAAAAGTAAACATAGAAAAAATGGGATAAATTTTATCATTATGACGGAGGCTTACCAATGATTTCTCACGGAAAAAATATCAAAATTTTCTCCGGCAACTCTCACCCCGCCCTGGCAATGCAGATTGCGTCCGCGCTCGGCCTGTCGATCGGTAAGGCGGCGATTTCCACTTTCGCGGACGGCGAAATCTCGGTTTCCATTTCTGAGTCCGTGCGCGGTTCGGACGTATTTCTGGTGCAGTCCACCTGCGGTCCGGTCAATAACAACCTGATGGAGCTGCTCATCATGATCGACTCCTGCAAGCGCGCGTCGGCTGGCCGTATCACGGCGGTTATCCCTTATTTTGGCTATGCGCGGCAGGATCGCAAGAGCAAGGCGCGTGACCCGATCTCGGCCAAGCTGGTTGCCAACCTTATCACCGCCGCGGGCGCAGACCGCGTGCTGACCATGGACCTGCATGCTGCGCAGATTCAGGGCTTTTTCGATATCCCGGTGGACAATATGCTCGGCTCCTCCGTGCTGATCCCATATATTGCGGGCAAGTTCGGCGTGGGTACGGACGATACCGTCATCGTCTCTCCCGACCTTGGCTCGGTTACCCGTGCGCGTAAGTTCACCGAAAAGCTGGACATGCCGCTTGCCATCATTGATAAGCGCCGTCCGAAGGCGAATGTGTCCGAGGTTATGAACATCATCGGCAACGTCGAGGGCAAGAAGTGCATTCTGGTGGACGACCTGATTGACACGGCGGGCACGCTGGTTCACGCTGCGGACGCGCTGGTGGAAAAGGGCGGTGCGACCGAAGTGTACGCCTGTGCGACTCACGGCGTGCTGTCCGGTCCGGCAATCGAGCGCATCGCAAACAGCCCGATCAAGGAGCTGGCGATTCTGGATACCATCCCGCTGCCGAGCGAAAAGAAGCTGGACAAAATCAAGCTGCTGTCGGTAGCGCCGGTGCTCACCGAAGCGATTGCGCGTATTTACGAGGAAACTTCGGTTTCCACGCTGTTTGACTGAAACGGATGATTTGACAATTTGGGGGCGGACAACAGAGTTTTGTCCGCCCTTTTTCTCTATCCGGCGGCTGCCGGAGAAACGAAAGAAAAGCGAGGAACAGGCATGAAACTTCTCACGGTAGGCGATGTGGTCGGCGAGGCCGGTATCGACACCCTGCACGCGCTGCTGCGCCGCGTCAAACGCGCGCATGGTGTGGATTTTGTGATCGTAAACGGCGAAAACGCCGCCGGACGCGGCCTTACGCCCAAACAGGCGGACGATATTTTTGCCGCAGGCGCGGATGTCATCACGCTGGGCAATCATGCGTTTGCCAAACAGCAGATCGCGTCCTATCTGGACGGGCGGCAGGACATTCTGCGTCCCGCGAACCTTGCCCCGCAAAGCCCGGGACAGGGCTGGGGGATCTATGACGGCCCGCAGGGCCTGCGCCTGCTGGTGATGAACCTGATCGGCCGCTGCGATATGCATTACGGGCCGGACAATCCGTTTTTGTGCGCGGATAAGATTCTGCGCGAAGCGGAGGGCAAATACGACATCGCGCTGGCGGAAATTCACGCCAACGCGACCAGCGAAAAGCTGGCGATGGGCTATTATCTGGACGGTCGCGCGGCGGCTGTTTGGGGAACGCACACCCATGTGCAGACTGCGGACGAGCGCATCAACCCCAAAGGCTCGGGTTATATCACCGATTTGGGCATGACCGGCCCGATCGTGTCCGTGCTGGGCGTGCGGGTTGAGCAGTCGATCGCCATGTTCCGCGGCGACCTGACCGAGTATTTCAAGACCGCTCCCGGTGACTGCGCGCTGTCGGGCGCGGTGTTCGACCTTGGACGGGACGGCAAATGCGCTTCGGTCACGCGCGTGTGGGAGCGCTGCGCACAGCCGTAACGACGGAAAATCCATTGGTCGGAAAGGAGGGCGGCGCATGATTGCAATTTTTCTGGCCCCGTTTTATATCCTGCTCAATTTGTATCTGGCGCGCTGGATGCTGCGCTGGACGGGCGCGTGCCATCATCTGTGCGGCACGAAGGCGTTCCGCGTGGTGTTTATCGTGGTGTATGCCTTGATCGCGTCCGCGCCGCTAACCGGCTTCTTGGTTCAGTCGCCGTATCCGCTGCGGCAGTTTTTGCGGCAAGTCGGCAACTACTGGTTTGGCTGGATGCTGTATCTGGTGCTGGCGGTGCTGGTGGTTGAACTGGCGCTGGCTGTGATTCGTCGTGCGCGTGGCAAGGATTTTGAGCAGATGCAGCAGGTGCGGCGTGTGCAGGGCGGCGTCGCGCTCGTGCTGGTGTGTGCGGTCAGTCTGCACGGCATGGCGCATGCAAAACGGCTGTATGTGACCGATTACGACGTAACGCTGCAAGGCGCGGGCGAGGATATGACGGTTGCGCTGCTGGCCGATCTGCATCTGGGGTACAGCACCGAACCGGGTTATATCGAGCGGGCTGTCGCGGCGATCAACAACATGCAGCCCGATCTGGTTGTGATCGCGGGGGACATTTTCGATAACGAATACGAAGCCATTCCTGAACCGAAGCGCATTGCTGCGGCGCTGGCCTCGCTCGATAGTACATACGGCACTTATGCCTGCTGGGGCAATCACGATCTGTCCGAGCCGATCCTTGCGGGCTTTACCTGGGACACGGCAGACGAGGACAAGGACGACCCGCGCATGACGGAGTTTCTGGAGCAAGCAAAGATAACGCTGCTGGATGACCGCGCGGTGACGCTTGCGAACGGCGTGCAGTTGGTCGGGCGGCGTGATCCGGCGCGCAGCAAAAAGCTGGCGGCTGAGCGGCTGAGTCCGGCGCAGCTCATCGCGCCGCTCGATGCGGAGCAGCCGATTTTCGTCATCGACCATCAACCGAAAGAGTTGGAAGCGCTGGCGCAGGCGGGCGTGGACCTCGACCTGTCCGGCCATACGCACGACGGCCAGATGTTTCCCGGCAACCTGCTCATGCGTCTGCTGTGGGGCAACGCCTACGGTCAGGAGCAGGTCGGGGACATGGTTTCGGTCGTGACCAGCGGCCTTGGTGTCTGGGGGCCGGATATGCGTGTCGGTACGCGCAGCGAGGTGGTCTGCGTTTCCGTGCATTTTTCGGAATAATGCACGGCGGACAAGCGTCCGTGTGGGAAAAACAGATAAAAGAACAGGGGTCTTTTGTACATTTTGCAAGAAGTTGCATAATAACTTGCAAAAATGCGAAAATTTGTTGACGGGACACCTTATTTTGCAGTATGCTATAAATGAACAACAATTGGCCTGATTGCATAGATGGTGATGAGGCCTTGCAGCAGGCACACCGGTGGACGCTTGGGAAGGGCGCCGGCGGTGTGAAAGGAGGAAACAAACAGATGAACCCGTTGCTCAACAAATTCACTTTCACGGACGAGCTGAAGGATGTGCTCGAAAACTGTAAAGGCGTGTCGGTTCCGACCAGCAAGGCGGAACTCTACGACATGGTATTCGGCCCGGAGCATGCCGATGTGTACGACGTTGTCTTTGATGTGCCGGGCAAAGGCCCGGTCAAGGAAGCGGACGTGGTGCGATGCAAGAACGGTGCGTCGGTCAACTTCGTGGAGGATTATATGCGCCGCCGCGAGCCGGACTGCATGCGCATTGCAGACGACAAGCCGACCGATAAAAAGCGCTTTGCCGATGTATACGGCTATCCCTTTACCGATCTGCGCCGCGAGACCATGGAATGGTTCAAGACGCAGGAACTGATCCTGATGCCCTTTAACTCGGGCGGCAATATTTACGGCTACGGCTCTATGCTGGTTTGCCCCAAGCAGTGCGCGTTCTTTGCGTTTGCGCTGGCGCATCTGCAGGGCTTTGTCAACGCCGAGGAGAGCGAGGGCTACAAGCCGCGCGCCATCGTTTATGTTGCGCCGCCGTTCCGTCACACGCATTTTGAAGGCAAGCAGGTGGTTGTGCACAACCGTCTGGACGATTGCCACGAGGTATTCTCTTACAACCTCTATCCCGGCCCGTCCGCCAAGAAGGGCGTGTACTCGGTGCTGCTGGATATCGGCGAGCAGGAAGGCTGGACCACCTGCCATACGTCCTGCGGCCGTCTGGTGACGCCGTACGAGAACGAAATGGTTATCATGCACGAGGGTGCGTCCGGCGGCGGCAAGAGCGAAATGCTGCAGGACATCGCGCGCGAGCCGGACGGCCGCGTGCTGCTCTCCAAAAACACGGTCACCGGCGAGGAGACCTACCTCACCATGGGCGCGACCTGCTCGATCGAGCCGGTGTGCGACGATATGGCGACCTGCTATCCGCAACTGCAGAACAATTCCGGCAAGCTGGTGCTGGTTGACGGTGAGGACGGCTGGTTCCTCCGCATGGACGGCGTGACCCACTATGGCTGCGATCCGGTGTATGAGCGCATCTGCACCGAGCCCAAGGAGCCGCTCTGCTTCTTTAACATGGAAGGCCATCCGGGCGCAACGCTGCTGATCTGGGAGCATACGCTCGATTCCAACGGCAAGCGCTGCTCCAATCCGCGCGCGATCGTGCCGCGCTGGGATGTGCCGCACATCGTCAAGGAGCCGGTAGAGATTGACGTACGTTCGTTTGGCGTTCGTATGCCTCCCTCGACCCGCGAGAACCCGAACTACGGCATCATGGGCATGATGCACATCATCCCGCCCGCACTGGCATGGCTGTGGCGTCTGGTTGCGCCGCGCGGCTTTAACAACCCCTCGATCGTCACCGGCAACGAGCTCAAGAGTGAGGGCGTTGGTTCCTACTGGCCGTTTGCGACCGGTCTGCGCGTCAAGCAGGCCAACCTGCTGCTGGAGCAGATCATGAACAGCCCGAACACCCGCTATGTGCTTATCCCGAACCAGCACATCGGCGTCTACAAGGTCGGCTTTGCGGCTGAATGGATCTCCCGTGAGTATCTGGCACGCCACGGCGGCGCCAAGATCCGCCGCGAGCATCTCGAGCCCGCACGCTGCCCGCTGCTCGGCTACGCGATGAAGGATATGACCATCGACGGCCAGCGCATCCGCTCCAAGTACCTGCGCGTGGATACGCAGGATCGTGTCGGCACGGATGGTTACGACGCAGGCGCGAAGATCCTGACCGATTTCTTCCGCAAGGAACTGTCCAAGTTCGATACGCCGGACCTCGACCCGCGCGGTAAGCAGATCATCGACTGCTTCATGAAGGGCGGCACGCTTGCAGATTTTGAAGCGATCACCCCGACCAATCTGTAAAAGCACGCTGTAAGGCGATAAGAATAAAACCGCTCCCGCATTCTGCGGGAGCGGTTTTTGTTATGTCAGCGGGAGGGGATGATATCCTGCACGGTCAGGGTGTCGCCTTCGACTGAAAAGCGCACCTCACAGCCCGCAAACGGAAAAACGTAGACCCGGCCCGGCTCGTGCTGGTAGCCCGGCCGCGGGTCCTGCGCCAGAATGGCGAGCAGCGCCTCTCGCCGCCCGGCGGGCAGGCGGTCGAGCAGGTCATCCGTGCAGCGCACATGCAGTACCCCCTCGCGGTTTTGCAGCGCAAAGCCGCCGGTTGCTTCAGGATGCGCGTCGGTGTAGGCCAGATAGGGCTTGATATCGAAGATCGGCGTGCCGTCCATCAGGTCGGCGCCCGAAACATGCAGCACCGGGCCGTCCGGCGTGTGCGGTTCCACCCGGTCGAGCCGTACCGAGGACAGCCCGATCGCATTCGGGCGGAAAGGAGAGCGTGTGGCGAACACACCCATGCGGCGGTTGCCGCCCAGCTTGGGTGGGCGCACGGTGGGCGACCAGCCATCGCGCACGGCTTCGGAGAACTGCCAGATCAGCCAGAGATGGGAAAAGCCTTCGATGCCGCGCAGCGCGTCCGCGTTGCGGTATTCCGGCTCGAACACGATGCGCGCAGGCGCATCGGCCAGTCCGCTTTGCCGCGGGATACCGAATTTGGTCGGGAAATCGCTGCGGATATGCGCGATGATGTGCAGGGGGACGGTTTGGGACATAAAGAATCTTCCTTTGACATTGATGCTATCAGTATAGCATGTCCGCGCGGGACAAGCAATTCTTCCCGCTTTTACAGATTGTTAATGCATTCGGCACGGAAAAGCAGTATAATGAAAACATACTGATGAGAAAGCAGGGGAAAACTGTGGCGAAAAAGATACTCATCGTCGAAGACGAAGCAAATATCCGCGAGTTGCTGCGCCTGTATCTGGAGCGCGAGGGCTATGCGGTGATCGAAGCGGAAAACGGTGTGGAAGGCATCAAAATGTGGAAATCCGAAAAGCCGGATATGCTGCTGCTGGATGTGATGATGCCGGTGATGGACGGCTGGGCGGTCTGCAAGGAGATCCGCGCGGAAAGCGATGTGCCGATCATTATGCTGACGGCGAAGGGCGAGACGGCCGACCGCGTTTCCGGTTTGGAGATGGGCGCGGACGATTACATTGTCAAGCCTCTCGAGATGCCGGAAGTCATTGCGCGTGTGCGCGCGGTGTTCCGCCGCATGGCGCCGGACGACGCGCCCGAAAAGCTGGCGTTTGACAATCTGGTGATCGACAAGCAGGCGTACGATCTGATTATCAAGGGCAAGCGCGTGGACGCGCCGCCCAAGGAGATCGAGCTGCTGTATTATCTTGCGTCCAGCCCGAACCGCGTGTTCACGCGCGCGCAATTGCTGGATGATGTGTGGGGGTTTGACTATTTCGGAGACACTCGCACGGTGGATGTACATGTCAAGCGTCTGCGCGAAAAGCTGGAGGGCGTTTCGGATAAATGGGAGCTCAAGACCGTTTGGGGTGTCGGCTATAAGTTCGAGACCAAGGAGTAAAGCATGGGCAGACGCAGCTTTTTTTTCAAGAACTATGTCACGCACCTGCTGCTGATCGTGTGCGCATTTGCGATAGCGGGCAGCGTGTTCTATTATCAGATGGGCAATTATGCGCTGCAAACCAAGCAGGCCGAATTGCGCACGACCGTGCAGAGCCTGGCGGAGCAGACCCGGCTGATGCTCGGCACGGATTCCGATATCATCCGTGAGATTTACATGCTGTCGATCAGCACGGTGGCAAAGGAGGATTCCATCACGGTCTATGTGACCGACCGGGACGGTGTCATCCAGATGATCGCCGGACCGGATGGTGAAGCGTCGAAGGTGTCGGGCTGGATGATTCCGCAGGAGGTGACCGAGCAGGTCCGCAAAACAGGCGGCTATGCAGAGGTCGGTCAGCTGGGCGTGCTGGGCGACCGGTCGAGCTATACGGTCGGCACGCGCGTCGCAAGCGAAGATGGTGAAATGAATGCGATGGTCTTTGTCTATACGCAGGATGCGACCGCCGCGGGCGTGGTGCGGCATTCGACGCAGACACTGATGCTCATTCTGCTTATCACGCTGGCGGTGGCGCTGGTGATCTCTTTCATCCTGTCGCAGCACATGACACGGCCGCTCAAGGTGATCGCGGCGGCGGCGAAGGAGTTTGCCGCAGGCAATTTTGATGTGCGCGTACCCGAGGATAACCACTGTTATGAGATCGACGAACTCGCGGTGTCGTTTAATAATATGGCGCGCGACCTCGACCAGCTTGAGGAACTGACGCGCGGCTTTATCTCCAACGTTAGCCATGAATTTAAAACCCCGATGACAACGATCGGCGGCTTTGTGGACGGTATGATCGACGGCACGATTCCGATCGAGCAGCGAGATAAATACCTGCGCATCATCGCAGAGGAGACGCGCCGCCTGTCCCGCATGGTCAACCGCATGCTGGATGCGGCCAAGATCCAGTCGGGCGAGCTGATCCTGAACCCGGCTCCGTTTGACTTTTCCGAAATGACCAGCCAGATCATCCTGTCTTTTGAGCAGAAAATCGAGAAAAAGCATCTGGAGGTCGAGTGCGATCTGGACGATCGTCTGATTGTCATGGGCGATCGTGATCATCTGTATCGCGCGGTTTATAATCTGGTGGACAACGCGGTGAAATTCATCAACGAAGGCGGCCGACTGTGCCTGCGGGCGCATCCCGAACATGGGGTCTGCGCGTTTTCCATCACCAACACCGGCATCGGTATCTCGGCCGAGGACCTGCCGCATGTGTTCGGACGCTTTTACAAGGCGGATCGTTCGCGGTCGATGGATAAAACCGGCGCAGGGCTGGGCCTGTATATTGTCAAAAATATCATCAATCTGCACGGGGGCGAAATCTCCGTGCGGTCGGACGGTGGCGAGACGGAATTTTCCTTTACGTTGCCGCTTGCGCCCCAGCAAATCCCGGGAGGCACGAAAAATTCCCAGAAATAACGGCGAAACCGTCTGCTTTGCCGCGTGTCCTGCGCGGAAGAGCGGGCGGTTTGTCTGCACTTGTTCAAAAAATATTCATATTGTTTTCAACAAACCGCCACAATGACAGGTTAGAATGAAATCACAAAATCGATAGGGAGGTCAGAACAATGGATGACTTTAATCATAACAATAACAATACCAACATGACGCCGGAATCGCGCGGCGATGAACATACCGAACCGCAGCAGCCCACAATGGAGCAGCCGACGGAAGAACCCCGGTACACGGAACCGCGCACACCGTATCAAACGCCGGTACAGCATCCGCCGTACCATCAGACGACACAGCAGCAGTCGTACAGCGGCGCGCCGTATGCGCAGGACCCGATGGGCGAAGCCCCGCAGCCGCCGAAAAAGAAAAAACACGGCAAAGCGGTTGTGATCGGCTTGTGCAGCGTGGCAGCCGCGTGCCTGCTGTTTGCAGGCGGCGCGATGATTGGCCATCTGGTGTATACAGATGACGGCAGCGCAGTCAAGGCGAGCGCGCAGGCGGGCGACTTGCCCACCGTGCAGATCAACCAAACGCCCGATCTTGACCCGGATAACTACGATGTGGTCAATGGTCTGGCGGGCGAGGAGATCTACAAAAAGGTCAGCCCGTCGATCGTTTCGGTGATTGCGACCACCGCGAGCGGGACGGGTTCCGGCTCGGGCGTCATCATGAGTGAGGACGGCTACATCATCACCAATAACCATGTGGTTGAGGACGCGCAGAGCGTGACCGTGCAGCTGAGCGACGGTACGCAGTACGACGCTACGATTGTCGGCACGGATGAGCAGACCGATCTGGCGGTCATCAAGGTCGAACCGGAAAGCAAGCTCACCGCTGCGGAATTCGGCGACTCGGATGAGCTGCAGCCCGGCGAATATGCTTACGCGATTGGCTCGCCCGGTGGCGTACAGTTTGCCAACACGATCACCGGCGGCCGTATTTCCGCGATTAACCGCGATGTGACCATCAACGACCGCGTTATGACCCTGATCCAGACCGATGCGTCTATCAACCCCGGCAACTCGGGCGGCGCGTTGATCAACAAGTACGGTCAGGTGGTTGGTATCACCTCCGCCAAGCTGTCGAGCAGCGGCTTCGGTGAGGCTTCGGTCGAGGGCATGGGCTTTGCCATCCCGATCAACACGGCCAAGGAAGTTGTGGATGAACTGATTTCCAACGGTTATGTCGCAGGCCGTCCGTCCATTGGTATCACGGGCAGCAATGTGGAGTCTGCTGACGGCAGCATCGCAGGCGTTCAGGTTTACTCGATTGATTCACGCGCCAAGGCAGCCAGCGAAGGCTTGCAGGTGGGCGATATCATCACCGCGGTCAACGGTACGCCGACCCCGACCATGGATGATATCAACGCAATCAAGGAAGACATGAAGGCAGGCGACAAGCTGACGCTGACGGTTTATCGCATTTCGACCGGCAAGATGGTCAACCTGACCGTGACGCTGACCGATGCGCACGACCTGGAGGGCGACGACCCTGCAGCGGAAAGCAATCAGAACAGCCAGAGCAGCAACGGCGGTTCGCAGTATCAGAACCCGTTCTCGTACTTCGGCTGGTAAAAATATTTCGATCGAACTGTATATAAAAGCCGAGGCGTATGTCCTCGGCTTTTATGAAAAGAACCGTCCCATGGGACGGTTCTTTTTTTGTTATATGCGCACCTTGCGGCGCGTTTTTTATTTTGGTTACTTCTCGTATTTTTCCGCCATCTGCTGGCTGATGAACTGGCGCGCGGTGCGCGGAGAGCGTCCATTGCGGCGCAGCGCGAACCGCTCCGCGAGCAGATGCAACTGGTCGCTCGGCAGCGTCAGGCCGCTTTCTGCGGCAAGCTGATCGACGATGTACAGATATTCGTCCTTATCCGGCACAGAGAAGGTGATCTCCAGACCGAAACGGTCGGACAGCGAGGTGACAGTCTCCAGACTGTCGCGCACGCGCACCTCGTCGCCTTCGCGGTCGGCAAAGCTCTCGCGGATCAGGTGACGGCGGTTGCTGGTCGCATAAATGACCAGATTGGCGGGTTTGCCTGCAAGCCCGCCCTCGATAAACGCCTTGAGCGCGGCGAAGTTGTCGTCCTCGCGGCTGAAGCTGAGGTCGTCCAGAAAGACAATGAAGCGGAAAGGCGAGCGCAGCGTCTCCGCGAAGATTTTCGGGAAGCAGGTGATGTGCCGCGGCGACATTTCGATGATTTTCAGGCCGCGCTCGGCGTATTCGTTGACCACAGCCTTGACGGTCGAAGATTTGCCCGTACCCTTGTCGCCGTAAAGCAGAATGTTGTTGGCCTCACGTCCGTCGAGGAAAGCGCGGGTGTTCTTGAGAATCTGCTGTTTCTGGCGTTCGTAGCCGGGCAGATCATGCAGACGGATGGTGTCAGGATGCACGATCGGGGCAACTGTGCCGTCGTCCTGCACAGCAAAGGCCGAGGACTGCGCGAAAAAGCCGTATCCCTGTGCGCGATAATAGCTGGCGAGTGCTGCGCCGTCCCGGAAGGGCAGCGGAGCCGAGGCTGGAAAGTCCGGCAGGGTCAGCAGCGCGGGCGCATTATAGCGTCCTGCTGCGGCGGTCTTGAGCGCCTTGCCGTCGATAGCAAGCAGCGCGTTGAGCGCTTCGATGTCAAGCGTGGCCGCGTCCAGCAGCGCGGACGCAGGAGCGGCAAGTGTGTCGGTCAGGGTGTTGACGTCGTAGTGGACGGCGTCGAGCAGCGCCTGCGATGCGTCGTGATAGGCGTAGTGCGCGGCGCACAGCGCGCCGTAAGCGTCAGCAAAGCATTCCGCGTTTGCGCCATCCAAATAGTCCATTGTCTGCGTGCATGCGCGCACAAGCGGGTGCTGTTGCAGGCCGCGCAGCGCGGAAAGTGCGTGCAGGCGCAGAGAAAGAGCGGTAAGTTCCATATCTGATCCCCTCCCGGGATGATTTTTTTATGCAGCATCAGCATAGCACACTTCGGCGCGCTTTTCAACATAGCATGAGGATAGACTATGCTGGAGGGAGAGACCATGCAATGAGCCAATATGCTCTTTTGATATGCCGCAGCCAGACCGAAGCGGTCGGCCTGCGGCGCCATTTGGGACAGATGGGAGTACCGGGTGAGGTGGTGCGTCCGCCGCGGCATGCGCGCACGGATTCCTGCGGCTGGGCGGTGCGCGTGGGTGCGCAGCAGTCCGAGGAAGCGCTGCGCCGGCTGCGGCAGCTGGGCATCTCGCCCTGCCGTGTCATACCGGACGAGGGGGCGAGCGTATGATCTATTTGGATAACGCAGCGACCACGCTGCACAAGCCGCGTGCTGTGGATGAGGCGATGCGCCGCGCCATGCACGCGGCGGCGGGCTATGCGCGCGGCGGCTATGCGGCTGCCATGCGCGCGGGGGAGACCGTGTATGCCTGCCGGGAGCAGGCGGCTGCGCTGTTCGGCGTGCAGGACCCGGCGCGTGTGGTGTTCACGATGAACGCCACGCACGCCCTGAATCTGGCGATCCATGCGCTAACGCAGCCGGAAACGCGCGTTGTGGTCGGTGGGTACGAGCACAACGCGGTCATGCGGCCGCTGATGCTGCGCGGGATACAGCCGGTTGCGCTGGATACGCCGCTGTGGGATAGGGAGGCGATGGTAAACCGGGCGAAACAGGCCCTCGCGGACGGCGCGGAGCTGTTTATCCTGAACCATGTATCCAATGTATTCGGTTTTGCGGCGCCGGTGGAGGAAATCGCCGCGCTGCTGGATGAGGCGGGCGTGCCACTGATTCTGGATGCGTCGCAGTCGGCGGGCGTGATCGACATTGACGTGCGGCAGCACCCCTGTCTGGCAGCAGTTTGCATGCCGGGACACAAGGGCCTGTACGGCCCGCAGGGCACGGGTATCCTGCTGGCGCTCGACGACCGGATTGCGGCGCATCCGCTGCTCGCGGGCGGCACGGGCAGCCGCTCGGAGGAGATGCGGCAGCCGGATTTCCTGCCGGACGCGCTCGAAAGCGGCACGCCCAATGTGCCGGGCATCGCGGGATTGGCAGCGGGGCTGGCGTTTGTACGGTCGGTCGGTCCGGCGAATATTCTGGTGCACGAGCGGCGGCTCATGCGCGAATTTGTCCGCGCACTGGAAAAAGAAGAACGCATCGAGTGCTTTGCGCACCCCGATCAAACGGGCGTGTTGTCCGTGCGCGTGCGCGGCGCGACCTGCGAAGGCGTGGCGGAAACGCTGGCGCGGCAGAGCGTTGCCGTGCGGGCGGGGCTGCATTGTGCGCCGTTGGCGCACCGCACCGCGGGCACGGAGGAGAGCGGTACAATCCGCTTTTCGCTCTCGTTTTACTCGACCCCTCACCAGCTGGAACACGCTGCCGAGCTGCTGTGCCAAACCGTAAAAAATCTGTGAATACGCTATACAGGGGACGGGATTTGTGGTAGTATAAATAAGGAAAAAATCTGCCTTTCGCATAGAGAAAGGCTGCGAATTTACAGGACAGGTGGCTTTATGGAGGCATTTCAAAACATTTTCATTCCGCCCCTTCAGAATTTTGACCTGCTTTCGTCGCTCAAGAGCGGGATAGCATCCCTGCAAACCGCGGGGCCGACGGACGTGGTCGATATCCTGATTGTAGCCTATATCATCTACCGTATGATGAAGCTGCTTAAGGATACCAGCGCGGCACGGTTGGCCAAGGGTATCCTTGTGCTGGCGCTCGTGATGCTGCTGGCGAGCTGGTTCGGACTGACGTCGATTTCCTATATTCTGCGCACGGCGGTATACTATGCGCCGTTCGTGCTGGTCATCATTTTTCAGCCCGAATTGCGCCGCCTGCTCGAACAGCTCGGCAAAGGAAATCTGAGCCGTCTGCTTGTGCCGGCGAACGACCCGGACGAGATCGAAGCGGCAATCAGCGCCACGGTTTCGGCCTGTGCGGATATGTCCAAGACCAAGACCGGCGTGCTGATCGTGTTCGAGCGCAAGGAGCGCTTGGGGGAAATCGCTGCGACCGGTACGCTACTGGACGCTGACCCTTCGCCCGAGTTGCTCAAGAACATCTTTTTCAAAAACAGTCCGCTGCACGACGGCGCGCTGATTATGCGTGCGGGCAAGATTTACGCGGCCGGTTGTGTGCTGCCGCTTTCGGGCAGCCAGACGCTGTCGCGTGATTTGGGTACGCGGCACCGCGCCGCGGTCGGCATGAGCGAATCGTCCGACAGCGTGCTGGTGGTCGTGTCGGAGGAAACGGGCGCCATTTCGGTTGCCATCGGCGGCATGCTCAAGCGGCATCTGTCGCCCGAAGTGCTCAAAAAAGTGCTCGAATCCGAATTGCTGGAGCCGGAAAAGTCGGATAAACGCGGCATTTCTTCCCTTCGGAATATCTGGAAGGGAGGTGCGGGCAAATGAAGCAGTTCATAAAAAAGCATGATATGTGGCTGCGTCTGCTGTCCCTCTTGCTCGCGTTCGTACTGTGGATTGTGGTGCGCGATATCGAAAATCCGATCAAGCCGACCGTCATTCACGACGTATCGGTCAAGCTGGTCGGCACGGAACAGCTGATGAGCAGCTACGATCTTTCTGTCATTGAGTATACTACGTCGATCGATGTCCGGGTGGAAGGCCCGAACAACGAGATCACCGACAGCACGTTCCGCAAAAAAGTTACCGCGACGGTTGATGTTTCGGATATTACGGACGGCGCGGGTGAATACGCGCTGACGCCGCAGATCTCTACGGGAAGCTATAATGTCGATTCTATTGGCACCGAACCGGCGACGGTGCGTGTGCTGGTGGATAAAGTGACGACCGCAAGCGTTCCGGTCCGCGTGGAAACAACGGGAACCGTGGCGGACGGCAGCCGTCCGGGCACACCCGAGCCGACGACCACCAAGGAGGTCACGATCTCCGGACCGGCAGCCGAGCTGCAGGAAGTCGCTTATGCATACGGCACGATTGATGTGTCGGGCAAGTCTTCCACCTTCACCGGGGAATGCAGCATTGCCTTGTATAACGACGCGGGCGAGCCGATCACCGGCACGCATGTCACATGCCAGACCGATACGATCACGGTGCGCGTGCCGATTTATCCGGTCGAAAGCGTGCCGCTGACCGTTTCACTGACCGATGGCGAAACACTCAAAGAAGATCAGGTGGATGTCAGCATCAATCCGTCTTCGATCACGCTGATCGGCGACCAGAAAACGCTGGCCGGCATCACGGAGATCAATCTCGGCACCATTGCTTTGGATGATGCGCGCACCGGCGTTCCGGTGGAAATGGAGATTCCGCTGCCGGAGGGCGTGCGGCTGGACAGCGGCCAGCCCTCGACCGCAGAGGTGACGATCAGCGTCAAGGAGCAGGAGAACGTCTCTACCCGTAAGGTGCAGGTGACCAAGTTCGTGCCGACCGACACGGCGCAGGAGGAGACCCCATATTCAGTCAGCGTGCTGACCGAGTCGATCGAGATCGAGCTGCGCGGCAGCGAAAGCGCGCTGGACCTGGTGGATGTGAACAGTCTGTCGATCGGACTGACCTTTGATTCGGTATCGCTCGGTCTGGGCACACATAAGGTCAAGGGCCAGGTGGCCGCTACCGGTCTGCCCGCAGGCGTGACGCTGGTCGGCAGCGATGTGGAGGTCGAAATCGAGATCACCGGGCCGGACGGCGAGGAAACAGTCACGCCGCCGGATACAACCGGTCCGGCGGATACGCCGCAGGACGGCGGCGCGGATACCGACGCGGTGGCGCCGGAGGAAGGCGGAGACGGCACATGAGTCTGATGGTGAGCAATATCCGCCTGCCGTTTGATGTGCCGGAGGAACAGGC
>DXDZ01000067.1 GCA_019115185.1 Candidatus Agathobaculum merdipullorum | reverse complement strand
CCGTGCCCGCGATGGAAAAGTTCATCATCTGGGCGGCGAACACCGCCGCACCTGCCGCACCCATCAGCAATGGACGCGGGGCTTTGCCATGCCGCAGCGCCACGGCGGATGCCGCCGTAAACCCGTCCTCCTCCGACGCGCGGACCTCGATCACCGCTTCTTCCCGCGTCCGCGTAAATTTAAAGGCGTTGCTGATGATGTTTTTCAGCATCATACGGATGAGCACCGCGTCGCCTCGCACGGGCGGCAGCGCGCCGCAGCGCAGCACAACGCGCCGATCCGGCTCGGCCAGCTGCTGCTCATGGAAGCACACCCGCACTGCGGCAGCCAGATCGAGTATCTCAAACGATGGTTTGATGTTGCACATCCGCGAAAACTCGAGCAGTCGGCTGACCATGGTGGTCAGCTCCCCTGCCTTGTTGTCCAGCATGGTCACGATGCGCGCCGCTTCGCCTTCCAGACTGCTGCCCATTTCTTCCCGCAGCGCGGAAAGCAGCATCCGCATCACGCCGAGCGGGCTTTTCAGATCGTGTGAGACTGCTGAGCAAAAGCGGTCCAATTCGTCGTACGCATCGGCCAGCGCCCGCGTCTGCTGCGCAATGCGCAGATGCGCCGAAATGCGCGCAAGATATCCTCAGATAAAATTCCAATTACAAACAAGATGACCACTACGATACCGATTCCCGCCAGTACTTTTGTCCAGTTCTTTTTCTTTGGGCGTACCATACTAAAATCCGTGATCGGTTGAGGATTTCCGGTTTGATCCTGCGTATAAGTACCCGTACCTGCTGAAGTTGTATCAGCAGCTCCTCCAATCGGAGTTCCGCAACTACCACAGAATTTCGTACCCGACTCCAACTTTGCACCGCATTTCGGACAAAACAGTGCACTGTTCTGCTCTGGCACTGTAGCGCCACATTTATTGCAAAATTTCGCATGATCCGGTAGCTCAGCACCGCAATTTATACATCTTTTGCTCATTTCAACTCCCCCTGATCATTTCAATCTTTATAGGTATTATTATACAATACTTTTAAGGATTTGCGCAATACTAATTGTGAAGATATCGTAATACCAAAGGGCAGGTGAAGCTATGTATTGTGCAATCGATATCGGAAGCCGCATCCGATACTTCCGTAAGCTGAAAGGATGGAGTCAGGAAACTTTAGCACTGCAGGCAGAGATCAACCCCGCATTTTTAGGACATTTGGAACGCGGCCTTAAGAGCCCAACCGTAAAAACGCTGGAAAAGATCGCTTGCGCGCTAGATATTTCAATGGCAGAACTATTCGCCAAGCCGAAACCAGTCAGCGGAGAAAAAGATGCCATATTGACGGAACTGCACGATCTGCTTCAAGGCCTTTCTGTTAATAATCTAAACAAAATTGCAATCATCTTACAGAATATCTTATCGCTTGAGTAAATAATAGCCGCTTTTTCACATCTGAACCTGCGGCCATGTCAAACACATATTATAATAATAGAGCCACTGGAACGACACGTCGTTCCAGTGGCTATTTTCGTTTTCAAAGGAGAATTGCCTATGTTTCAAAACCCGAAGTACTTGACCCGCGGCGTGCAGCATGGCCTTCCCGCTTGGTTGGTGATCCTTCTCTGGAGCCTCATTGACCGCATCCCGGACGAACAACGCGATTACTTGCAGGTATTCCAGTTGACGCGCACCACAGCCGGACAGCACATCGCCCACTCACAGGAACAGCCGCCTTATTCCTACGAAATGGACGTTCCCTGCGGCAACGCGGTGAGCGCCAAAATCTATGTCATTGACGATCAAACCCACAGCACCATGCTGCTGGCCGAAGAATATTAGGGGAGGAAAATACTATGCAAGAAACCTACACCTGTGATAACTGCGGAGCTGTCCACCCGCTTGATGAAATGTTCCACGTTGGCGAGGATGTGCTCTGCCCGGACTGCGCAGGCGACCTGACTATCCTGTGTGACGAATGCGGCACGCGCATCTACATCGACGATGACGAAGGTGACGATACCCATGTCCTCTGCCACGCCTGCCGGGAGCGCTTTTATACCCACTGCGAACGTTGCGGCGCGTTGATTACAAACGACTCTGTCTACCAATATGGCGGCGAAGATCTGTGCCGTGATTGCTATGATGACCGTTGCGAGTCCGGACCGATCCATGAATATAGCTATATGCCGGAACTGGTGTTCCACGGCAAGGGGCTGCGCCGCTTTGGTGTGGAACTCGAGATCGACGAGGGCGGAGAAAGCACCGCGCACGCCCGCCGTTTTCTCGACATTGCCAACCGTCATGTTGAAAACCTGTACATCAAGACAGACGGCTCGCTGGACGATGGCCTTGAACTCGTCACCCACCCAATGACGCTGGAGTATCATCTGAACGACATGCCGTGGAAAGATATTTTGGATGAAGCGAAACGTCTTGGCTATCGCAGCCACGGCGCAGGCACCTGTGGGCTGCACGTCCATATTTCGCGCATGGCGTTCGGCTGTACTTATGAGACACAGGAATCCTGCATCGCCCGCTTGGTGTACTTCGTCGAAAAGTTCTGGCCGGAATTACTGCGGTTCAGCCGAAGAACACAAGCACAGTTAAATAGATGGGCAGCACGTTACGGCATGAAACTGTGTCCACGGGAACAACTCAACCACGCGAAGGACTCCTGTGCCGGACGGTACACCGCCGTTAACCTTACCAATGCGGACACGATTGAGCTTCGCCTGTTCCGCGGTACGCTCAAATACAACACCCTGATCGCCACCTTGCAGTTGGTCAACCACCTCTGCGAAGTGGCGATTTCGCTTTCCGACACAGAATTACAGGACATGAGTTGGTTCGATTTTCTCGACCGCATCGACGAACCCGAGCTGATCCAATACCTGAAAGAACGTCGGCTCTATGTCAACGAGCCGGTAAACACCAACACGGAGAATGAGGAGGCCTGCTGATGTGCAGTTTATTTGGAATGATCGACTATCAAAACAAGCTAACCACGCGCGAAAAGAACCGCATCCTGAACACACTCGCTCGCGAATGTGAAGTGCGCGGTACGGATGCGACCGGCATCGCCTATCACTTCGGCGGACGGCTGCGTATCTTCAAGCGCCCGCTGCCAGCCCGCAAGCTGCGCTTGCGCGTGCCGAGCAATGTGAATGTCATTATGGGGCATACCCGTATGACAACACAGGGCAACGAAAAGTTCAACCAAAACAACCATCCATTTCCCGGCAGCATCGGTGGCAAGACCTTTGCTCTTGCGCATAACGGCATCCTGTGGAACGATAAGATCCTGCGACAACAGGAAAACCTGCCGCAGACCAGTGTCGAAACCGACAGCTATATTGCTGTGCAGCTCTTGGAACAACAAAACGCCCTCGACTTCGCCAGCCTAAAAACCATGGCCGAGACAGTCGAGGGCTCTTTTGTGTTTACAGTATTAGACAGTGAGGATGCCATCTGGTTTGTCGTGGGTGACAATCCGCTTTGCCTATTCCACTATGATGGTTTTACGCTCTACGCTTCCACACAGGACATTCTGGTTAAGGCAACCAAGCGCCTGCGGCTGGGCAAGCCGAAAAGCGTCCAACAGCCAGAGGAGGGGGAAATCTTGAGGATCGACAAGCATGGCTGCCAAACCACCGACAGCTTTATGCCGTGCACGACCTATCCGCACTGGTGGCGTCATTCCCCGTACTACGGCTACCCTTGGGACGAGGAAGGCAGGCTGCACGACGAGCTGATCGCCGCAGCCAAAGCGATGGGCGTAAGCGAAACCGAGGTGCAAGCGCTCTTGGACTACGGCTGCGACCCGGACGAGATCGAGGAACTGCTGTATGATCCAGCGCTGTTGCATGAAATGACCGGCGAATTACTATACGCATATTAAAAAGGAGGGGGCATCGCACATGGGGCAATTTCCAAAGCATTCGAGCTGCTCGGCGCACTTGTCGAGGTCGTAATCGAGATCGCAGAGAAGTCTGCGAAAAACAGCAAACCACCAGACAAATAGTATGTCATTGGGGTATACCTTACTGACACACGCAAAAAGTATGGCAATAGGATCGGTTTCGGAGTTTTGCAATATGTCAAAACGGAACACGACCCTATTGCAACACTTCGATACGATTCGACAGCATCTTGCTTTACGGGCAGAGCGATTTTTGTTATAATGAGGACAATCCAACTAGGAGGGATGGTATGCTGCCCGCATCGACCGGCATCCGTGATGTCGTTTTGAAACAGATCCGCGACCTCGCGGCACAATATGGTCTGTGTAAGGTGATCCTGTTCGGTTCCCGCGCGCGTGGCGACTTCAAAGAACGCAGCGACATTGACCTTGCGGTCAGCGGCGGCGACATTTCCGGTTTTGCGCTCGCGGTAGACGAAGAGACTGATACCCTGCTGCAATATGACGTGGTCAATCTGGATAGCCGTGTGGACGAAGCACTGCTCGAAAATATTGAGAAGGACGGAAAAGTGCTTTATGAAAAAGTTTGAGAATTTCTGCAAGGCGCTGCATAATCTGGAGGATATCCAAAATTATGAGCCGCCCTATGACAATGT
>DXDZ01000066.1 GCA_019115185.1 Candidatus Agathobaculum merdipullorum | reverse complement strand
CCGGTCGCCGTGATGAGCGACAAATCAAGCAGGTCGCGCTTGGTGAGTTCCTTCATGATGGCCGGCACGCCGCCCACCATGTACAGTTCTTCGATGTGGTGCGGGCCTGCCGGCGCCAGATGGCAGATATTCGGCACCTTGGCGGACAGCTCATTGAGCGTATTCAAATCAAGCGGTACACCCGCTTCATTTGCCAGCGCGAGCAGGTGCAGCACCGAATTAGTCGAGCAGCCAATCGCCATTTCACAGGTCAGTGCGTTGCGGAAGGCCGCAGGCGTCAGGATATCGCGCGGCTTGATATCGCGGCGCAGCAGTTCCATGATCTGCATGCCCGCGTGCTTAGCCAGATGGATACGCGCAGCGTGAACCGCCGGGATCGTGCCGTTGCCGGGCAGCGCCATGCCGATCGCCTCGGACAGGCAATTCATCGAGTTTGCCGTGTACATACCCGAGCACGAGCCACAGCCCGGGCACGAACCGCATTCGCATTCCTCGAGCTTGGCATCGTCGATCAGGCCAGCCTTATACGCGCCGACCGTCTCAAACGTCTTGGAAAGCGAGATTTCCTGTCCGTCATAGTGTCCGGCCAGCATCGGGCCGCCGGAAACGATGATGGACGGAATATTGAGCCGTGCCGCCGCCATCAGCATGCCGGGCACGATCTTATCGCAGTTCGGGATGAGCACCAGCGCGTCGAACTGATGCGCCTGCGCCAGCGTCTCAACGCTGTCCGCAATCAGCTCACGGCTGGGCAGCGAATACTTCATGCCGATATGGCCCATGGCGATGCCGTCGCACACGCCGATAGCCGGAACCAGCACCGGCGTACCGCCCGCGATGCGCACGCCCGCCTTGGCAGCATCCGCAATCTTATCCAGATTGATGTGGCCGGGAATGATCTCGCTGTAAGCCGAAACCACGCCGATGATCGGCTTTTTCATTTCTTCGTCGGTCAAACCGCAGGCACGCAGCAGCGAACGGTTGGGCATACGCTCTGCGCCCGCAGTGATATTGTCACTTCTCTTGGACACGGGGATTCCCTCCTTCGTGCGAAACAGGCGGACGGAAACCCGCCCGCCTGTGCGCAGTATTTTTTTACTTTTTCAGCCAGCTCATCATGCCGCGCAGCTTCTTGCCGGTCTCCTCGAGCTGAGTGTCCGCCTCGAGCGCACGGGTAGCCAGGAACTTTGCACGGCCGCCCGCACGGTTCTCCTGAATCCACTCGGAAGCGAAGGTGCCGTCCTTGATCTCGCGCAGGATCTTCTTCATTTCCTTGCGGGTCTCTTCGGTGATGATGCGCTTGCCGGTGCGGTAATCGCCGTACTCCGCAGTGTCGGAGATCGAGTAACGCATCTTGGCAAAGCCGCCCTCGTTGATCAGGTCAACGATCAGCTTCATCTCATGTACACACTCAAAGTAAGCGTTCTCCGGTGCGTAACCAGCCTCAACCAGCGTCTCGAAGCCAGCCTTCATCAGCTCGCAAACGCCGCCGCACAGAACAGCCTGCTCGCCGAACAGGTCGGTCTCGGTCTCGGTCTTGAAGGTGGACTCCAGAATGCCCGCACGGCCGCCGCCGATACCGCAAGCGTAAGCCAGCGCGATATCCATTGCCTTGCCGGTTGCATCCTGATATACGCAAGCCAGATCCGGAACACCCTGACCCTCGGTGTAGGTACGACGAACGATGTGGCCCGGGCCCTTCGGCGCGACCATGATAACGTCAACGTCTGCCGGCGGAACGATCTGCTTGAAGTGGATATTGAAGCCGTGTGCAAACGCAAGGCAGTTGCCCGGCTTGAGGTGCGGCGCAATGGACTCCTTGTAGATATCAGCCTGCTTCTCGTCCGGCACCAGCATCATGATAATGTCGCCCGCTTCCGCAGCATCAGCCGGGGTCATAACGGTCAGGCCGTAATCCTTTGCCTTAGCTTCATGCTTGGAACCCGGACGCAGACCAACAACAACATTGACACCCGAATCCTTCAGGTTCATCGCATGGGCATGGCCCTGAGAACCAAAACCGATGATAGCAACGGTCTTGCCGTCCAGAAGGGACAGGTTGCAATCCGAATCATAGAACATCTTTACCATTTTTAACTCCTCCTAAATATGTGTAAATTAAATTAGGAAAACAAATTGAATTCGCCGCCGTTATTTCTGGATGGCGGTCACACCCGAACGACTCATCTCCATCACCTCAAAGTTGGAGACAACGTCCAGAAACGCATCAATGCGGCTGGGCACCTCGGACAGCTCGACGATCATCGACTGCTCGGTGGACTCTACGATATGTGCATCGTACAGGTCGCACAGCTGTCGGATGGCGTCGCGCTCGCTGCCGTTTTCCGCATGGAGCTTGACAAATACCAGCTCGCTGCAGCAGGAATCATCCTCCTGCAAATGATCGACGCGCTGCACCTCTTCCAGCTTGAGCAGCTGCTTGATGATCTGCTCAAGGATGGGCTCGTCGCCCTGCACGATGATCGACATGCGGGAGATTTTGGGGTCGGTGGTCGCCGACACGGTCAGCGAATCGATATTGTAGCCGCGGCGACCAAACAGGCTGGACACGCGCGCGAGTACGCCCGCGTTATTCTGCACGGTCACAGAAAGGATATATTTTTCCATTGTTTGTTCTCCTTTCTCAGTCCGCCACGATATCGTCCACCGTGCCGCCCGCCGGGATCATAGGCAGTACGCGCTCATCCTTGTCGATGCGGCAGTCAATCAGCACCGGACCGGTGCGCTGAAGCGCATCTGCCAGCGCCGCGCGCAGTTCTGCAATGTTGGTCACGCGGAAGCCGCGACCGCCGAACGCATCGGCGAGCTTGATGTAATCGGTTTTACGATATAGATTGGTCTGGGAATAGCGCTTTTCGTAGAACATGGTCTGCCACTGACGCACATTGCCCAGCACGTTGTTATTCATAATGATGGTAATAATCGGCAGGTTATAGGTCACTGCGGTGCACAATTCGTTTAGGTTCATGTGGAACGAACCATCGCCCGTGATATGGACAACCGTCTTGTCCGGGAACGCGATCTGCGCGCCCATTGCCGCACCGTAACCGAAGCCCATCGTGCCCAAACCGCCCGAAGTCAGGAAATGGCGCACCTTGCGGCAGCGGTTATACTGTGCCGACCACAGCTGATGCTGGCCGACGTCGGTAGCGACAATTGCGTCGTCCCCGATCATATCGTACAGTGTGCGCAGCAACTGATGCGGATGGATGACGCTGTCGTCGTCCTTGGGCACATAATCCAGTGTTTTGTGCCATTCCGCAATCTGCGCACGCCACGCATCATGCTTTGCTTCCTTGATATGCGGCAGCAGCGCTTCGAGGAAATTCTCCGCGTCGCTGACCACCGAATAATCCACGCCGATATTCTTATTGATCTCGGCCGCATCAATATCAATGTGAACAATCTTCGCCTTGGGGGCAAAGCGCCGCGGGTTGGTTGCCACGCGGTCGGAGAAACGCGCGCCGATGCAGATCAGCAGGTCGCTCCGTTCCACCGCCCAGGCTGCGGAAACCGTGCCGTGCATACCGACCAGACCCAAGCTCAGCGGCTCGGTATCCGGGATGCAGCCAATCGCCATCATGGTGTGCGCAGACGGGATATCCGCCCGGCGCATCAGCTCCAGCAGCGCCGCGCCGGCGTTTGCCGTCTCTACGCCGCCGCCGTAGTAAATGATCGGACGTTCGGACTGCGCGATCATACCGGCGACCGTTTCCAGTTCTTCGGTCGTAACGTCATACGTCTCATGCACCTCGACCTTGGGAGCCGGAATAAACTCGCATTCCGCGCTCGTGACATCCTTCGGGATGTCAATCAGCACCGGGCCGGGACGGCCAGACGATGCAATACTGAATGCATTGCGGATGGTGTCCGCCAGCTCCTCTACATGGCGTACAACAAAATTATGCTTGGTGATCGGCATGGTGATGCCGGCGATGTAAACCTCCTGAAAGGAATCGCGTCCGATCAGGCTCGTGCCGACGTTGCCGGTGATGGCAACCATCGGGATGGAATCCATGTAAGCCGTTGCGATGCCCGTGACCAGATTGGTCGCGCCCGGGCCGCTTGTTGCCAAGCACACGCCGACCCTACCGGTCGCGCGGGCGTAACCGTCCGCCGCGTGAGCCGCGCCCTGTTCGTGGGCGGTTAAAATATGTCGAATGCGGTCGCTGTTCTTGTAAAGCGCATCATAGATATTGAGGACCGCGCCGCCCGGATAGCCGAAAATCGTATCGACTCCCTGCTCTACCAGCGTTTCCACCAAAATCTCAGAACCGTTCTTTACCATGCGAATCCGCCTCCTTTCCTCAAATCACAAAATAAAAAAAAGCCTCTGTCTCTCCAAAGAGACAAAGACTATTCCTCTGCGGTACCACTCTTCTTGCCGCGTATCTCCATACCGCGGCCACTCAGCTGATCTTTTAACGCAGATCACGCGGAACGCCTTACACAGGGCCTTGTTTCATCCCTTTTCAGACATTCGGCTCACGGAGGACTTTCGCACTTTCCTTCCTCCACCGCCTTGCACCACCCGGCGGCTCTCTCTTTTGGATTCCAGACGCTACTTTTCCGGTCATCGCCAACTTGCGTTGTTCAAAATGTAATTCATATTATAAATCCGCTCTCAGCGAATGTCAACAACTTTTTCGTATTTTACTTTGTTAAATTCCTGTCGGGTATATTCTTCCGTTTTTGTGCTATACTACCGATAAATTCCGATAGAAAAGAGGCCGAAACATGGCAGTCCCTCTGCTACGCACGCTGATTCTATACTTTGCCGTCATCGCCGCGGTACGTCTGATGGGCAAACGCCAGATCGGTGAACTCGATCCGTCTGAGCTGGTCATCACCATTCTGGTTTCCGATCTGGCCGCGGTTCCCATGCAGGATCTGGGCATCCCAATGTTTGCGGGACTGGTCCCGATCGCAACGCTCATCGTGCTGGAAATCCTGCTCAGCTGGATCGCACTCAAAAGCCGCGCCTTCCGGCGGCTGCTCAACGGGCAGCCTGCTATTATCATCCGCGGCGGACGGCTGGATATCCCCAAGCTGCGTGAGATGCGCCTGACCACCGATGAAATCATCGAAACGCTGCGCAAGCAGAACGTCTCCTCGGTATCCGATGTTAAATACGGCGTGATTGAACCGGACGGCACGCTGTCGGTCATTCTCAAGCAGCCGCAGCAGCCGGTCACAGCGGAGATGCTGGGCATCACCCCCAAGGACACCGGCCTGCCGCTGGTCGTCGTATCCGACGGGAAACTGGTACGCCGCTCGCTGCATCTGCTGCACCTCGATCCCAAAGATATCGAAAACCGACTGAAAAACCAAAGCCTTGCCGTGTCCGATGTGTTCCTCATGACGCTGGACGACTGCGGCAACAGTTTCATCCAGAGAAAGGAGAAGCGCTGATATGCGGCGTCTTTGCATTGCCCTGCTGTTGCTGGCACTGCTCATCTGGGGCAGCTGGTGGAGCCTGCATGCAGTCGAACAGGTCACCGGCAGCATTGTCCGCGAAATCCAAGCGGGCAATCTCGATCAGGCACACCAGCACTGGGACGACGCGCAGCTTCTGCTCGGCTCCCTGTTGCTGCATGATGAAATTGATCAGGCTGACCGCCTGTTTGACCGCGTACTTGCCGCGCATGAGTCCGAAAGTTCAGAGGATTTCCTGCTCGATTGCACGGAATTGCTTGCCCAGCTCAACCACCTGCCCGATCTGGAACGCCCCAGCTTCATTAATCTGTTATGATTCTCTAAATTCTCTTCTGCAACTTTGTTGATTTTGATGTAGCTTTTCCCTCTCAGATATGATAGTATTGATTTGTAATTGATAATTACTATCGATAATATCGGAAAGGGAGCTGCACTATGAATAACGCCGCCTATAAAAAGCTCGATTACAGTCTTTCACTGATTTCCACAGCGGCCGACGGTAAAAATTTCGGCTGCATCATCAATTCTCTGCATCAGGTCACCTCTTCCCGCCCGCCGAAGTTTACACTGTCGCTCAACAACGATTCCGCCACCAGTGCGGCGCTGAAAAAGTCCGGCGTTGCCGCCGTCACCCTGCTTTCGCAGGATGCAGACGAGAAAATCGTCAACGAGTTCGGCTACAAGTCCGGCCGGGCAATTGACAAATTTGCCGCCTTCCCCTTTGAGAAAGACGAAAACGGCTGTCCTTGGCTGCGTGAGGGCATGGTATCCCGTCTGAGCCTGCGCGTGACCGAAACGGTCGCCATCGGCTCGTATACCTTGTTTATCTGCGAACTGACCGAGGCCGAAGTGCTGGCGGACGGCGACTGCCTGACGGTCAAAGCGCTCGAAAATCGTGGCAAGGATGCCCCGCCTGCTGCCCCTGTTTATCACGAAGTCGGGCCGGATGCCGGCTGGAAGTGCACGGTCTGCGGCTATGTCCGGCTGGATGAAACCATTCCGGATGACTTTGTCTGCCCGATCTGCCGCGCGCCGCGCAGCAAATTTGTCAAGCGCAGCGAAGCCTGAACCACATGCCATCTGTTTACCGCTCCCTTGCGAAAAAGGGAGCGGTTTTCTTGTCTTTTGTCCCTTCCTGTGCTATGATGAAGCAAAGGCAGGTGGAGTGATATGAAAAGCATCAAACCCGGCCGCGGTCCGTCCATGATGGGCGGCTTCGGCTCCGTTTTCGGCATTGTATTCGGCATCTTCTGGACCGTCCTCGCCTCGTCCATGACGCAGGGCTTCGGACTGGTCGGCGTGATCTTTCCGCTGTTCGGTGTGCTGTTCATCATCATGGGCGTCGTCAATGCGATCTACCACTTCAAGAACGCCACGGGAGAAAACCGATACTCCGAATTCGACATCACGGATGATACCGAAGAACCCGATCCGCTCAACCGGCAGTTTGGCAGCAAACCAGAAAGCACTCCGGACGCTCCTCCGTCCGGCAGCAGCTTCTGCCCTTACTGCGGTGCGCCGGTACAAAACGATTTTGCCTTTTGCCGCAAATGCGGCAAGGCTTTGCCAAAGGAGTAACCAGCAATGAAAAAAGTCCTGTTTGTCAACGGCTGCATCCGCGGGAATGCATCCCGCACGCTGCGGCTGGCGCGGCGGTTGGTCAGCCGCATCCCGGATGCAGAAATCGAAGTCCTGCTGCTTCCCGCGTTACATTTAACCCCTTACGGCGCTGACGATATTGCCGAGCGCGATGCATTATCCGCTGCCGGTGCGTTTGACGCCCCGTTCTTTGCGCTTGCCAATCAGTTCAAAGCGGCGGATGCGGTTGTGCTGGCCTGTCCGTTCTGGGACATGGGCGTGCCGTCCATGGTGCGGACCTATCTGGAGCGCCTATGCGTCACCGGTTTGACTTTCCACTACGGGAGCGACAATTACCCCGTAGGAGACTGCCGTTTGCAGCGATTTGTCTATGTCACCACACGCGGCGGCATTGTGGACAACAGCGATCCCGTGCTGACCGATCACGCTTCCGCTTATCTGCTGTCCATCTGCAAGCTGCTGAGCCATGGTCGTTTTGACACGCTCGCCGCGCAAGGGCTGGATATTATCGGCAACGATGCGGAAGCACTGCTTTGTGCCGCCGAAGAACAGGCAGATGCTCTCGCGCAGCACTTCTGGGAATGACTTTCCCTGCATAAAACCAAACCCGCCGGAGACAAAATCGGTCTCCGGCGGGTTTTCATTTGCAACATCGCCAAAATGCTGTATTATTTGGGCAGCTTCTGCGAGCCTTCAAACGAATCCGCATGCACCCAGAACACCTCAGCCACGGACAAGGCAGCATCCGTATAGCTCCAGCCGTCGCGGCCGGTCTGGTGCTTCATAATGACATCAAAGCCGCGCCGCTTTTCCTCGTTGTTCTGCGCAAACTGCACGCTGCCATAACCCACAACCGAGGAAAACGCAAAGCTATACCGACAAGCCAGGTCGCCTTCGCCTGTCACGCCCATCTCCGTATCCATTTCAAAGCACACGCGCGGATCGGCGCGCAGTGCATCAATCTTCTTCCCTTTGATGCCGCTGTGGAAATAGATCGTCAGCCCGTCCTCGTCCCATGTGTAGCCATAGTTGAGCGGAATGACATAAGGCGCGCCGTCTGCCACCATTGCCAAACGACAGGTCTTGCACGCCTGCAAAATCCGCTCGATATTCTCCCGTCCTGAAATTTCTCTGTCTTTTCTGCGCATGATTATTTCACCTCTGCACCAGCATATCATGTTTCCCCGCAACAGGCAAGAAAAAGGGACGCATTTGCGCCCCAGATGTTTGCTTTCTTCCGTTCTGCTCAGGTATTGTGATCGGAAACGTGGAACTGCTTGAGATTGCCAATCTTCTGCGCACGCACATCCATTTCCGCGCACACATCCGCGAGCGTCACGCCGCACTCGTTCATCATCACCATCATGTGATAGAATACGTCGTTAATCTCCCCGATCAGCTCGGTTTTATCCCCGTTTTTGGCAGCAATGATGGTCTCTGCGCATTCCTCACCCACCTTTTTGAGGATCTTGTCCAGACCCTTGTCAAACAGGTAGCAGGTATAGGAATTTTCCTGCGGCTCCGCGCGCCGCTGCGCGATGACCGCTTCCATCTGTTCAAACGAATTCACGTTATGCGTCCTCCTTCTTTTGTTGCTCTTTCTCCCACAGCGTCGTATAGAAGCAAGTGCGGTTGCCCGTATGGCAGACCGGCCCCTTGGGTGTGCCGACATAGATCAGCGTATCATCATCGCAATCGGACAGGATACGGCTTACAAAAATGAAGTTGCCCGAGGTCTCGCCCTTGTTCCACAGCTTCTGCCGCGAACGCGAGAAAAACCACGCCGTGCAGGTGTCCATCGTCAACTGCAAGGCTTCCTCATTGGCATAGCCCAGCATAAGCACCTCGCCGTTTCTCTCATCCTGACAGATGACCGGAATCAGCGGTGCTTTGACAAAAAATTTGCTCAAATCCATTGCTTACAACCTCACCGGAATGTTTTTTTCATGCAGATGCGCCTTGACCTCGCCCACGGTCAGTTCCCCATAGTGGAACAGGCTGGCGGCAAGCGCCGCATCGCAGCCCGTTTGCTCAAACACCTCGGAAAAGTGCGCGAGCGAGCCGCAGCCGCCCGACGCGATGACCGGGATGCCGACCGCGTCCACGACTGCGCGCGTCAGTTCCAGATCGAAACCGGACTTTGTGCCGTCCTTATCCATCGAGGTCAGCAGGATTTCGCCCGCGCCGCGCTTATATACCTCGCGCGCCCATGCAACCGCATCGATACCGGTCGGCGTGCGGCCGCCTGCGACGTATACCTCAAAACCCGAAGGCGTTTTGCACGTCTTACGGCCGTCGATTGCAACGACCACGCACTGGCTGCCGTACTTTTCCGCAGCGGCATCCACCAGACCGGGACTTTTGACCGCCGCCGAATTGACCGAGATTTTATCCGCGCCCGCGCGCAGGATATCGCGGAAGTCGTCCACCGTGCGGATGCCGCCGCCCACCGTGACCGGCACAAACACCTCGCGGCAGGTGCGGCGTACTACATCCGCAATCGTGTCGCGGCCGTCGCTCGTCGCGGTGATATCCAGAAACACAATCTCGTCCGCGCCTTCTGCCGAATAGAATTTCGCCAGCTCCACCGGATCGCCTGCGTCGCGCAGGCCGACAAAGTTGACGCCCTTGACCACCCGTCCGTCCTTGACGTCCAGGCAGGGGATGATACGTTTGGCCAGCATTATTCGGCCTCCTTAATCGCCGCCGGCAGGTCGAGCTTGCCCGTGTAAACCGCTTTGCCTGCGATGGCCGCATCAATGCCCAATCGCTTGAGCTGACGGATATCCTCCAGCGTGGACACGCCGCCCGACGCTGCAATGCGGCAGTGCACGGTCGCGCGCAGCGCGGCAAGCTGATCGAAGTTCGGGCCGGCAAGCATGCCGTCCTTGTCAATATCGGTGAAAATGATTGTTTTCACGCCGTAAGACTCCATGCGCTCGGCAAACGAGATATAATTCTCACCGCTGTCGCCCAGCCAGCCGTCCGTGCGCACGGTCTCGGACTTTGCATCAATGCCGACCGCGATCTTATCTCCGTACTTCTTGACCGCTTCGGCCACAAACTGCGGATTGCGCACCGCTGCCGAGCCAATGATAACCCGCTTGACGCCCAGCGCAAGCACCGCTTCTACGTCCTGCATCGAGCGCACGCCGCCGCCTAGCTCGACCGTTGCGCCGGTCTCGCGGATGACGCGCTCAACCACACCGTAATTCGCGTGCGAGCCGTCCTTTGCCGCATCCAGATCGACCATGTGGATCATGGTCGCGCCCGCCGCCATAAACTTGCGCGCGGTCTCGACCGGGTCCTCCGCCACCTTATGCACGGTATCATAATCGCCCTTTTTCAGGCGCACGCACTGTCCATCCTTCAAATCAATCGCCGGGATAACCTTCATTTTTCCACCTCCGTCAGTTTTGCAAAGTTTTGGAGCATCCGAATCCCCACTTTCCCGCTCTTTTCCGGGTGAAACTGGCAGCCGAACAGGTTGCCGCGCGCCACCATCGCGGGTACCCGCGCGCCGTAGTCGGTCACGGCGGCGAGATCGTCCTCCTGCGCGGGACAAGCCATAAAGCTATGCACAAAATACACATAATCGCCGTTTGCAATGCCCTCGGTCATTGCGTTCGGACGCAAAATCTCCAAAGCATTCCAGCCGATCTGCGGCAGCTTGAGGTCGGTTCGGATACGCTCGATACGGCCGGGCAGCAGTCCCAGACCTTTGCACAGACGCACCTCGTCCGACTCGTCAAACAGCATCTGCATACCAAGGCAAATGCCGAGAAACGGCTTTTCCTTTGCCGCACGCAGCACCGCGTCAGTCAGCCCTGAAGCGTGCAGCGCCTCCATCGCGTCCGGGAACGCGCCGACACCCGGCAAAATCACGCCGGAAGCATCCTCAATGACTGCGGGCGTGTCCGCGACTTTATTCTCATAGCCCAGAAAATCCAGCGTGTTGTGCACACTCATCAGATTGCCCGCGCCGTAGTCCACAATTGCGATATAACCCATCACAGCACTCCCTTTGCACTCAGTACGCCGCCGCCCGTCACCGTGACCGCCTGCTTGAGCGCGCGCGCAAGCGCCTTATACAGTGCTTCGGTGATGTGATGCGCGTTGTCGCCGTATTCGGCCTTGAGGTGCAGCGTAAGCCCCGCATTCACCGCGAGCGCACGCATGAACTCCACCGTCAGGCAGGTGTCATACGTCCCGCACATCGGCTGCGGCATGGGTGCGTCAAACACCAGATACGGACGCCCGGAAATATCGAGCGCACAAAAGCCGAGTGCTTCATCCATCGGCACAAACGACTGCCCAAAGCGCGCGATGCCCGCCTTATCGCCCAGACATTGCGCGAGCGCCTGCCCGAGCACGATGCCACAGTCCTCAACCGTGTGGTGGCCGTCCACTTCCAGATCGCCCTTGCAGATGAGCGTCAGGCCAAAGCCGCCATGCACGGCAAAGGAGTTGAGCATATGGTCAAAAAAGCCGATGCCGGTGTCGATTTTGCGCTCGCCGCCCTCCAGATCAAGCGCAAGCGTAATATCGGTTTCCTTGGTTTTGCGTTTGATTTCAGCCTTTCGCATCGTCTTTCACCTCCGCAAAGCGCACCGCGATCGAGTTTGCATGCGCGTCCAGATGCTCGCTCTGCGCCAGCGCGATGATGTCCTGCGCATAGCTTTCAAGCGCGTCGCGCGTATACTCGATCACGCTGGTTTTCTTCAAAAATGTATCGGTCGAGAGCGGTGAGAAAAACCGCGCTGTTCCCGAGGTCGGCAGCACATGGCAGGGGCCTGCCATGTAGTCGCCCAGCGGCTCGGGCGCATACTGCCCAAGGAAGATCGCGCCCGCATTGTGCAGCTGCGGCAGCCACTCACGCGGATTGGCCGTCACGACTTCCAGATGCTCTGGCGCAACCACATCCGCCATCTTGCAGGCGTCCGCCAAATCCTCAAACACGATCGCGCAGCCGTAGTTCTGCACGCTTTCCTGAATGACATCCCAGCGCGGCAGCAGCTTCGCCTGCCGCTCCATCTCCGCACTGATCGCCTGCGCCTGTGCCATCGAGTCGGTCAGCAGCACAGCGGAAGACAGCCGGTCGTGCTCGGCCTGGCTCAGAAGATCGGCTGCGACCCAAGTCGGATTCGCGGTGTGGTCGGCAATCACCAGCACCTCGGACGGTCCGGCGATCATGTCGATATCCACCGTGCCGAAAGCCAGCTTTTTCGCCGCGGCTACAAAGGCATTGCCCGGACCGACAATCTTATCCACCTGCGGGATAAAGCCTGCGCCGTAAGTCAGCGCGGCGATGGCCTGCACGCCGCCGATTGCGATAACAGTATCCACGCCCGCGATTTTTGCCGCCGCGAGCACCTCGTTTGACAGGTTTTCGGTCGGCGGCGTGACCATAATCAACTCGCCCACGCCCGCGACCTTGGCGGGTACGGCGTTCATCAGCACGCTCGACGGATAGGCCGCCGTGCCGCCCGGCACATACAGGCCGACGCGCGCAAGTCCGCGCACAGTCTGGCCGAGGACTTCACCCGCCGAGCGCTTCCACTCCCACGATTTTGCGAGCATCTGCTCATGATAATCGCGGATATTAGCCGCCGCCTTTTCAAGCGCCGTGATCAGAGCGGGCGAACAAGCGGCATAAGCTGCATCCAGTTGTTCCGGCGTGATGATGTACGGCTCGCTTTTATCAAATTTTTTCGCATATTCACAGACCGCGTCCCAGCCACGTGCCTGCACATCGTCCATGATCGCGCGAACGGTCTGTTCGATATCCCCGCGTGCGCCTGCCGCGCGCGCTTTCATCTCGCGGATGACGGTCTGCTCGGCCTGCCCGTCCGCGAGCACGGTTTTCAAAAACATATTATCCCTCCAAACCGCTTTCCAGATCGGCAATCACCTGCTGGATGGCGGCTTTCTTCATCTTGGCGCTCGCCAGATTGACGATCACGCGCGCCGAGATCGGTGCAACATCCTCGATGACCTCCAGACCGTTCTCCCTGAGCGTCGTGCCGGTTTCAACGATATCGACGATCGCATCAGCCAGTTCCAGAAGCGGCGCCAGCTCGACCGAGCCCTCGATCTTGATGGTTTCCACATCCATGTTCTTTTTATTAAAAAACGCCTTGGTCACCGCCGGGTATTTGGTCGCAATGACCGGCGTTTTGTAGCCGCCGTATACGTCCTTGCCCTTTTTAGTCGCCAGCGCAAAACGGCACTTGCCGAAGCCGAGATCAACCATCTCGTAAAAGCTGCCGCCCTTTTCCATGATCGTGTCCTTGCCGACCACGCCCATGTCGCACACGCCGTGCTCAACATAGGTGATCACGTCCGCCGCCTTAGCGAGCACGATCTCTACACCCGCGTCCGGCAGAGCGAAAATCAGCTTGCGTGAACCGGCCTCCAGTTCGGAAATATCATAGCCCGCCGCCTTAAGCAGCGAAAGTGTTTTCTTTTCCAGACGGCCCTTGGTCAGCGCGATGCGCACGGTATCGCGGCGGGTCGCCGCTTCGGGGCGCGCCGCCCCCTGCAAGCTCTCCGCGACGCTCTCCACGTCGATGCCGAAGCCGCCCGCGGGCAAATCCTTACCAAATTTGGCGCACAGCGCGTTATAGCGTCCACCCGACAGGATGGCCGCGCCCGCGCCGCCGATATAACCGCGGAACATCACGCCGGTATAGTAATCCATCTCATGCACCAGACCGAGATCGATCATGATGCGGCTGCCGTAACCCGCTTCGTCCAGCGCCTTGTATAGCCGCCGCAGATAGGACACCGCGCCCAGCACGCGCACATTGCCGGTCAGTGCCTCGACCTGATCGAGTACCTCCATGCCGCCGAACAGCTGCGGCATCGCACCCAGCGCCTTGGCCGCAGGCCGATCGCCGTAAGGCGCAAGCGCGTCGCCCAACGCTGCAAAGGACTTGTTCTCGATCAGGCGACGGATGCTTTCCGCCGTCTGATCGTCCACGCCCAGTTCTTCAATCAGCGCCTTATAAATTTCCGCATGACCCAGCTCGATACGGAAATTTTCCGCGCCCGTTCCGGTCAGTGCGCCGAACGCCGCCGAAAGAATATCCTTATCTGCTTCCAGCCCGTCTGCGCCGATCAGCTCCGCGCCGACCTGCAAAAATTCCCCCTTGTGGCCGTGCCCACCCACGACCGAGCGGAACACCTTCTGACTGTAATACAGCCGCACGGGCAGCGCCGCGTCGTCCAGACGGGTCGCCGCAATGCGGGCAATCGGTGTGGTATTATCCGGCCGCGCCACGCAGATGCGCCCTGACCGGTCGATGATCTTGAGCATGTTCTCCTGATCGAGCTCCGGGTTTGCCTGTGCAAACACATCGAAATACTCAACCGCAGGTGTAATGACTTCACTGTATCCACAGCCCTCCAGCGCATCGCGGATCACACGTTCGGTCTGCCGCAGTGCGCGGCAGGACGCAAACAGCAGATCACGTGTCCCTTCGGGGGTGGAAATACGAAAACGGTTCATTGCCGCAAAACTCCTTTATCGCTTTATCGCGTTAAAATAATACCATACCTGTATACCGGCTGTCAACCCCCGATTTTACGGATGGTCATATCGCGGTAGGTCGCGCCGTCCTGCACGATCTCCAACTTTCCCGCCGCCCCCAGCGCGCGAACGCGGGAAAAAATCAGCATATCGCTGACCCGATTGCCCGATTTATCGAGTTTGGCAATCGCCCGGCCAATGGTCAGTGCGGCATGACTTTCTTCCTCCGGCACGCAGGACAGAATGGTTTCATCATAGAAATCCACCGGAACGGATCGCACTTTGCCGTTCACCATGGCGCGCAGCGGCGTGTTTTCCTCCTGCATGCGCGTCCACTCAGTCAAAAGTGTTGCCTGCTCGGTCTCGGTCAGCTGACGGCGGCGCTTATAAAAATAAGCCGCCGCTCCTGACTCCATTTCGCCCACCAAGCTATACTGCACGGTTCCGCCTGCCGCGGCACGCGCCTTCCGTGTCCGACGTTCGAGACGCGCTGCATAACGCACAAGAAGGGATTGCGGCACAAAGCGCAACAACGCATTCACTGCACGGCTATTGGTCAGAATACTGACCGCGACTGGTTTTCCACCCGTTTCCTCCGGCTCTTGAATCTCGGCAAGCGGAATTTTGCCGACTTCCGCCACCCACACCGGAATATGCCGCTGATACAAACGACCAACCACATACCGCAGGCCGCATTGCTCCAAGGCATTGCCGCCCGCATACCAGATCAGCGCCTCATCCACTTCGTCCAACTGGTCGAGTACTTTCCAATGCTGCGCCTGATATTCCGTCTGCCATTTGTCATCCAGTTCGGGATCGCCGCGCCACGGCATCAGAATTTCCGCGCGCGCTGCGCGGTCAGTTACATCTCGGATATCCCCCTGCGAATAGTCATCCGCCAGCGCAAGAATCCGCTCCACATCCAAAGAGGGCTCCATGGCTTTGCTCGCCATTGCAAGGCAGCCCTTCGCGCTATCCCCGAAGCAAATCCAGTACACGGTCATGCACCTCCGCTGTAGCTCTCGGCCAGTTCGATCACCTTGTCCAGAAAGCTCTCTTCCCCCATGGTGTTGAGCTTCCAGAACACCGCCTGACTGCCGCCCGAAGTGATGGCAGTTAAAAACAGATTGTTTCCACTGCCCGCAAGCGTCACATTCATGCTCACGCGGTTGCTGCCTGTCCAGCTGTACCGTTCAAACACACGCACCGCCACGCGCACGTCGTTCGCCGTCCAGTCGCTGCCATCCTCATAGGACGCAGACGCGCTGCCGTTCATGATACCATCAAACAGGTAATCAAGAAATGCGTCAAAATCGCCGGTAAAATGCTTTTCATACTTTGCCATGGTGGTATTCCCTCTTTTTCCTGATATGGATTTATGCAAACAGTGAAATCTGCGTGGTTTTGGGCATAGAACCGAGCGCGCCGATCTGATCGAGCAGTTCGACCACCGCCTTGGATGCCTTGGGGCAACGCACAGTAAGCTCCTCCGCCGAGAGGAATTTGCCGTTTTTGCGTTCCTCGACGATGTTCTGCGCCGCCTGCTCACCGATGCCGGGCATCGAGGTAAACGGCGGAATCAGCCCGTTTTCGGTCACCAGAAAAGTCGTCGCGTCTGATGTATAAATATCCATCGACTCAAAAACAAAGCCGCGACGGTAAAACTCATGGCAGACCTCGAGCGTGGTGGACATTTCCTTTTCCGCCGCGGTGATGGTCTTTTCCTTTTCCTTGACCGCCAGCTCGCGCAGCTTATCCTGCACGACCTTGTCACCCTTAATCATACAGGATGCGTCAAAGCCCTTGGCACGCACCGAAAAATACGCCGAATAGAACGCAAGCGGTCGGTGTACCTTGAACCACGCGATACGGAACGCCATCATCACATAGGCCACCGCGTGCGCCTTGGGGAACATGTATTTGATCTTTTTGCACGAGTCAATGTACCAGTCGGGCACGTTCTGTTCGCGCATCGCGCCTTCCATTTCCTCGGTCAGGCCCTTGCCCTTACGCACGGACTCCATCGTCTTAAACGACAGCTTGGGCTGCACGCCCTGCAAAATCAGATAGTTCATGATATCGTCACGGCAGCAGATACAGCCGGACAGCGGAATCCCCTTGCGGACCAGCTCGGCCGCATTGCCCAGCCATACGTCCGTGCCGTGCGACAGGCCGGAAATCGAAACTAGCTCGGCAAAGGTCGAGGGATGCGTCTCCTTGACCATGCCGCGCACAAACTTGGTGCCGAACTCCGGCACCGCCAAACAGCCGAGATCGCCCAGAATGGGGTCGATGTCCGGGTTTTCGCCCGTGTACTTCAGCGCCTTGCACGAATGGAACAGGCTCATCGTGTCCGGGTCGTCAAGCGGAATCTCCTGTGCGTTGACGCCGGTCAGGTTTTCCAGATGCTTAATCATGGTCGGATCATCGTGTCCCAGCTCGTCGAGCTTCAAAAGGTTTGCGTCGATCGAGTGATATTCAAAATGAGTGGTGATGATATCCGAATCCGGGTCATCCGCGGGATGCTGCACCGGGCAGACATCGTAAATCTCGATTTCCTTGGGCACAACAACTACGCCGCCGGGATGCTGCCCCGATGTGCGGCGCACGCCCGTGCAGCCCGCCGCAAGGCGGTTTTCCTCGGCGCGCGAGCACTCGATGCCGCGCTCATCCATGTACTTTTTGACGTAACCGTACGCGGTTTTTTCCGCGACCGTGCCGATCGTGCCTGCGCGGAACACATGGTCGTGCCCGAAAATCTCGCCCGTATACCAGTGGATACGCGACTGATATTCACCCGCGAAATTCAGGTCGATATCAGGCACTTTATCGCCCTCGAAACCGAGAAACGTCTCGAACGGGATGTTAAATCCCTGTTTGGTCAGAGGTTTTCCGCAATTCGGGCAGATTTTGTCCGGCAGATCGACGCCGCAGGAGTATTCCTCGTGCCACTCGACGTATTTATCATCCGGGCACAGATAGTGCGGCGCGAGTGAGTTTACCTCGGTGATATCCGACATAAACGCCGCAAGCGACGAGCCGACCGAACCACGCGAACCGACCAGATAGCCATCCGCGAGCGACTTGGTCACCAGCT
>DXDZ01000065.1 GCA_019115185.1 Candidatus Agathobaculum merdipullorum | reverse complement strand
GGTGTGCAGGACGGCGGCTGCGTGTATGGTCTGACCACACAGGCGCAGGAATTCGTCACCGAGGACTGGTATCGCAAAAATACAGGACGGTGGTATGATGCGGAGACGTTGGAGCAGATGGTGCAAAACGCGGAGCGTAATGCTGACGGCTTGCTGGCGGATCGGGTGCAGCTCTACGGTATGGAGGATTTCGTGCTCGACCGGCTGACCGTATACGAAGGCGATCTGACGCCGGTTTATACGCCCGGCTCACACAGCATCGCGGCGGTGGTCTCCGAGGATGAATATAATCGGGTGGACCGCAACAGTCATTGGGCGCGCGTGGGCGACACGGTTACGCTGCGGTATATCGAGACAGTGGAATACCTCGATGCCGAAACCGGCAAGGTCATTCCGCAGGACGAGGTGGACGCGGTTTATGAAAGCGGTCGCAACATCCTGACCCGCGCTAAGACCTATCACGACGAGACCTATACGGTTGCGGCACTGGTCGCCGTACCGTCCGGTCTGAGCTATCGTTATTTTGGTGCGGACGAGTTCGTGATGAACAGCGAGACCTTCCGGCAGGATACAGGGACGGATTGCATTTTGTATTACGCTTTTGATGTGCAGGACGGAGCGGATGCGGATATGGAGGCGTTCCTCGCGGACTATACAACAAATGTTGCCCCGGAGCTGGATTATGCCAGCCGTGCGACATACAGTGCTGAATTTTACAGCTTCCGCAATATGTTCTTTACGCTCGGCGGCGTACTGAGCTTCATCATCGGGCTGGTTGGCGTGTTGAACTTCTTTAACGCCATCCTGACCGGCATCATCGCGCGGCGGCATGAGCTGGCGGTCTTGCAGTCCATCGGCATGACCGGTCGGCAGATGCAGCGCATGCTGGTGTACGAGGGCTTGCTGTATATGCTGTGCACGATCGTACTGTCGCTTGTGCTGACGCTGGCTTTTGCGCCGCTTGCGGGTACGGTTGTCCAGAAGACGTTTTGGTTTTTCACCTATCGGTTCACGGTACTACCCATTCTGCTGGTGCTGCCGGTGTTTGCACTGCTCGGTATTGTGATCCCGGTGTGGAGCAGCCGCGCCGCACAGCGGTATTCGGTGGTAGAGCGATTGCGGCAGGAGTAAAAGAATAGAAAACATAGCCCAAAAACCGGAGCGGCGTGAACCAATCTTGTTCACGCCGCTTCGGTGGTTTTGCCGGATTTGCTCGTGCATCGCATTGGCTTTGTAGGTTTCGCTTTTACCCTGCTGTTTACCGTGCTATACTGAACATAGAATATGTGAATCGAGAGGAGTGACCGATATGTCGATGCTTGGTGCCATTTTGACCCCGCATCCGCCCGTGCTGCTGCCCGAGGTGGGGCATGGCCGGGAAAGAGAAATTGCCGCTACCGACTGCGCGATGCGCGCCGCTGCGGAGCAAGTGGCCAAATGGAAGCCGGATGTGCTGATCGTTGCCTCGCCGCATACCATTTTGTACGGGGATTATTTTCACATTGCCCCCGGCAAAGCCGCGGTGGGGGATATGTCGGCGTTTGGTGCGCCGCAGGTGCGCATTCAGGTCGAATACGACGCTCCGCTGCGGGATGAGATCGTGCGTCGGGCGCAGCAGGCAGACCTGAAAGCCGGCACGCTTGGTCAGCGCGATCCGGCACTCGATCACGGCGTATTGATTCCGCTCTATTTTTTGCGCAAGGCGGGCGTCACCTGTCCGATCGTGCGCATGGGCCTGTCCGGATTTTCCGCACTCGCGCATTACCGGCTTGGACAATGCGTGGCTGAGGCGGTCGAGGCACTGGGCCGCCGCGCGGTGTTTGTGGCGAGCGGCGACCTGTCCCATAAATTGAAAGTCGATGGGCCTTATGGCTTTGCTCCGGAAGGTCCCAAATTCGACGAGGCTGTGACGCAGGCAATGGAATCAGGTGATTTTCTGCAATTTCTCACGATGAATCCGGCGCTCTGCGAGCGGGCGGCAGAGTGTGGCCTGCGTTCTTTCCAGATGATGGCGGGTGCGCTGGACGGATTGTCTGTGGCCCCGCAGCTGCTCAGCCATGAGGGAACCTTTGGCGTAGGCTATGCAGTGGCGCTGTTCCCGGTCACGGGGCGGGATGACAGCCGCCGTTTTGCTGCGGCTTGTGCACAGGCGCAGCGTGAGCGACTGGACAAGCGCCGCGCGGGTGAGGATGCATGGGTGCGGCTCGCACGGCAGTCACTGGAAACTTATGTGCGCACCGGAAGCCGGTTGGAACAGCTGCCGGACGGTTTGCCGGACGAGATGACCAAGCGTGCGGCGGGCGCGTTTGTCTCGCTGCACATAGGGGGACAGTTGCGCGGCTGCATCGGTACCATCGCCCCGACGACGGCAAACGTCGCGCAGGAGATCGTGCAGAATGCAGTGTCTGCGGGCACACGCGATCCGCGTTTCCCGCCGGTGCACCCGGAGGAGCTGGACGAGCTGGAATACAGCGTGGATGTGCTGGGCGAGCCGGAAGCTGTGGATTCTCTCGATCAGCTCGATCCCAAGCGCTATGGCGTGATTGTTTCCTGCGGCACGCGACGCGGGCTGCTGCTGCCCGATCTCGACGGCGTGGACACGGTGTCGCAGCAGATTGAGATTGCGCGCGAAAAGGGAGGTATCCGCGCGGACGACCCATACCGAATCGAACGGTTTGAGGTGGTGCGTCACCTATGAGCGCAACATGTGAACTTTGCTTTCATCATTGCAAGCTGGAAGCAGGGCAAACCGGCCTGTGCCGGGCCAGAGCGAACCAAGACGAGAAAATCATTTCCCTGAGTTATGGCAAACTGACGGCGCTCGCGCTTGACCCCATTGAGAAAAAGCCGCTGCGCCGTTTTCACCCCGGCAGTTTCGTGTTGTCGGTGGGTAGCTTCGGCTGTAATCTGCGCTGCCCGTTTTGCCAGAACGCTGAAATTGCCGCGGCGGGCGCGGATATTCCCACGCGGGATTGTCCGCCTGAAGCGCTGGTGCGAGAAGCTGTCAGACTGCGGGAGCGCGGCAATATTGGTGTGGCCTACACCTATAACGAGCCGCTGGTCGGTTATGAATATGTGCGCGACTGTGCTGCGCTTGTGCGCGAGGCGGGGCTGCTGAATGTGTTGGTGACGAACGGCACAATCGAAAAAGCGCCGTGGCGTGCGTTGCTTCCGCTGATTGATGCGGTCAATATTGACCTAAAAGGGTTTACCGAACATTGGTATCGCGCCTTGGGCGGTGATCTGGAAACGGTCAAGCGTTCTATTGTGCTCGCGGCGCAAACCTGCCATGTTGAGGTCACAACGCTCATCGTGCCGGACGAAAACGACAGCGAGGACGAGATGCGCGCGTTGTCTGCGTGGCTGGGTTCCGTCAGCCCGGACATTCCGCTGCACGTCTCACGATTTTTCCCGCGTCACCGCATGACCGATCACGTCTCCACGCCTGTGGAGACAGTTTATCGTCTGGCCGAGGTGGCACGAGAACAACTGCGATATGTGTATACGGGCAACTGCTGACAACATAATATGCTGCCTGTCATGCAGCGTGCGGCGCGGCGATGTGAACAAAACGGGCGAAACTGTCTGCTTTGATTGGTGGCTTTTCGCCTGCCGGGCTGGTATACTGACAGACAGGAGATCGAATCAGGAGGAAGAGATATGAGCTTGGGAAGCAGTTTGTACCATGCCCGCAAGAAAAGCGGATTGTCGCAGGAAAATGTAGCGGAAAAGCTGGGCGTCAGCCGGCAGACGATCTCAAAGTGGGAAACCGACGAGACGCTGCCGGATATTCGCCAGTCCAAACGGTTGGCGGTGCTCTACCATATGACGCTGGACGAGCTGATCGAGTATGATTTCGATGAACAGCAGGCGCAGCAGATGATTGACAGCGTCAGTGATGAGGCACAGGCTAAGATCGACTGGAACAAGGTGTGGAGCAAGAAATACCCGGTGTTGGCTACCTATCACGAGAAAGTGCGCATCAGCGATTATGCGCCTGCACTGCGGGAGATGCTGACGCAGCTTCGGGTGGATTACGGTTACAACAACACGGACGCACTGCTGGTGCTCAAGGATATTCTTGCCCGCGTCTGGAAGGGCGAGATGTAAAAGAAGCGCCCGGAACCTCGGATGAACCAAGGTTCCGGGCGCTCTGTGATGCAGGGATAAATACAAAGGTGTTGGGGCTGTTCGTATGATGTGGTCATACGGAATGGCGGGCTGCGATCTGCTCTGCTGCCCACTGAGAATTACCGGATCAGGGTGCAACTTTGGTATGCATGACTGTTGGTTAGGTGGAACCGCGCCAGATAATTTCACAGGATAATGTGGTTTTGGATGGAGTATCGCAATGTCCGCGAATATGGTCAATGAGCAGCGTAGCCGCAGCTGCCCCTTCCTGAAACGCAGGCTGAACAATTGTGGATACCGTAGGGATAGTTAAGTCAGCCCAATCATCATTATCAAAGCCCAAAATGCCCAGATGATGGGGAATCATGGTGTGCAAGGGCTTGATTGCAGTAAAAACATTGGGGAGCAGCCAGCAGTTGGGGACAAAAATCAATGTGCGCGGAGACAAATCGCATTGCTGCACCGCAGCCAAAATATCCTCTGTGGGAGTTTGCGTGCCGATGATGTGTGTGTGACAGGGAACATTCTTCTGTTTCAGTGCATCCAAACAGCCCATATATCTTTCCTGACGAGAAGTCAGCACATGGGGCGTGGCAGAGAACATAATAACCTGTTCATATCCTTGCTCAATGCAGGCGGAGATAGCCTTGAATGTTGCGCGGTAGTTATCGGTCACCACACTGAGCGGAAGCTCGTCGGGGTTACTGTCGATGCAAACCACGGGAATGCCTGCGTGTTTCAACTTATTCAGCGTTTCCTGCGGATTGCTGCACGGTTGCCAGATCAGTCCGTCCACATGCATGTCGATCATACGATCAACATGGATGCATTCGGCTTCTTGCTCATAGTCGCTCATTCCGATCAGAATCTGATAACCGCCGGTGCGGCAGGTTTGTGCAATTCCTTTGACGAGTCGGTTGGAAAAATGGTGGGTAATATCGCCAATCAGCACGCCCAGCAGGAAAGAGTGCTTGGCGGTCATCAGTCGGGCGGTGGTGCTTGGACGATAGTCATATTTCTCCACTACGGCGGCGATGCGGTCCCAAGTATTTGCAGACATTTTCTCTCGTTTGCCATTGAGGAAAAAGGAAACGGTTGTTTTGGAAACCTGTGCTTCGTCTGCAACTTCCTGAATCGTCATTTTGCGTTTTGATGGCATAGAGATGCTCCTTTATCCTGTTGGTAAAACCAGTATAA
>DXDZ01000064.1 GCA_019115185.1 Candidatus Agathobaculum merdipullorum | reverse complement strand
CAGGCAGACGCCCGCAGGGCACGGCGTGCCCAAATCATCCTGCCCGAGGCCTTGCACCTCAAGGCAGAGACGGATTTTCTTCATCTTACTCATGTATGTACCTCCATTTTGTTACGCGGATGCGTCGGTTTCGTCCTCCATCATCCGCAGCTGGGTCTGATAAAAGCCCTTCCACTGGGCGAGGAACCGCTGCTGCGCACCGAAGAACCAGAACTGCAGCGGACCGCGCCGTCCATTTTTGTTCTTAACGATGTCGATCACGCGCAGGCGACCCGCTTTGAAGTCCGCCTTCTCCTCCTCGCTTTTGATGTCATCTTCGTCTGGGTAGTCCAGCATCATGACCACATCCGCGTCCTGTTCGATCTGACCGGAACCGCGCAGCGCGCTCATGCCCTCGCCGCCGCGGGACAACTGGCTGAGTGCAATCACGCAAACTCCGCTTTTTGCCAGCCGCTGCAAGGCCTTCGTGATCTCGGTGATCTCGCCGTACTCGTCCTTGTGCCGCCCACGGGCGCGGATGAGCTGCAAATAGTCGATCACGATCACGTCCGACTTGTTCCGGTTCGTCACCGCGCGGATTTCCTCGGCGGTGATGCCGGTCGCTTCGTAAAAATGAAAATTCCGGTCGAGCAGCGTGCTCTTTTTCTCGACCAGCATCCGCAGCTCGTCCTCGCTCAGCTCGCCGGACTGGATATGCGCCATATCGATGCAGGCAGCAGCCGCCATGATGCGATCTTCGATGGTCTCCTCATCGGTTTCCAGCGAGAAAAACGTGACGTTGTGCTTTTGCGCCATGTACATCGCGGTTTGCAGCGCAAAGGCGGTCTTGCCCGCCGAGGGTCGCGCACCGATGACAACATAGTGCTTGCGCTTGACCTTGACATAGCGGTTGAGCTCGTCGAAGCCCCAATCGAGAAATGTACGCTTTTGTCCGACGCGGCTGAAAAAGCCAAATATCAAGTCTTTCATCGTGCGGCTGCGCCGGTCGTTGTCCGCCGCGAGCACCTCGTTCATGCACTCAACCTTGCCGATCAGCTCCTCCATCGGCACGCCTGCAAGGTTCTGGTCGAGCGCTTCGCGGAACAGCTTTTGCAGCCGGTAGCGCTTGGACAGCTCAAGCAGCTTGTCCACATAGGCCGAGCAGTAGCGCGAGCTGGGCGTGATCAGGTCCAACTCCTTGAGCCACGCCATGTACTCGCTGCCGCAGGCTGCCTTGACGGTCAGCGGGTCGATTGCATCGCCCTGTCGGTACATCTCGCGGCAGGTCTCAAAGATCGACCGTGAGATGCCGGTGACAAAGTCCTCGGGCTTTACCCGCGAGAACACCTCGGCGGCGTTCACCTCGGCCTCGGCAATCAGCACGCCCAGCACACTGTTTTCGGCCTGCTGGTACAGCTCCATCATTTCAGCCATTTACGGCCACTCCCTTCCTGCTTGGTCGGCGGCATGGCGCTGCCGCCATACTTGCCCTCGAGCACCTTGACGATGTTGTTCTCGTCCAGCAGCCAGTCGAAGTCAACACGCCAGCCTGTCTTGTTTTTGCCCCGGCAGAACTCACTCGACTGCGCGATGCGGAATGAGCTTTCCAGCTGCTCAGGCGTGATGCCCTTCTTGAACAGCGCGCGCACACTGCGCTGCCGCTTGTCGGTCAGTCGGATGCAAGGCGGCAGATCAACGCAGATCTGGTTGTACAGCTCCATGGCCTGCCGCGGCGTCAGCTTATTTTCCTGCTGCCCGTCCTTATTTGCGTCTTGTTTATTCTTATTTGCCTGTAGTACTATATGTGTCTTATATTGTTCATCTAATGTTTCCCCCGTGGGGGACAGGTTGTCCCCGTGCGGGGACACCGTTTCACCGCTGGGGGACGGGGATGCGTCCCCGGTGGGGGACACCGTTTCCCCCGTGGGGGACACCGTTTCCCTGAACGGGGAAACGCCTATTTTTTCCGCGATAACCGTGTAAGACAGCGTCGTGTCCTTGGGGTCTTTGGAGAGTTTGGCGGTCAGGATCAGACCGGCGTCGCGCAGCCGGTTGACCGTGTTTTCAAGTTCTCTCTTCGTCCACGGGAAAATGCGCGTCAGGCCGCGCAGGCTGTTGTACGACCAGTACCGCCCCTCGTGGTAGTTATGCTCGTTGGCTGCGTTTTTCTCGCACCACGTCCAGAGCGCATACAGGAAGATCGCCTCACGGTCGCCGCCGATTTTCTCATCCCTTAGCCAGCGGCTCAGTTCGGTGTTCAGGATAAAGTTCACGCATCGCCGCCTCCCTTCTCGGACAGTACACGTAGCACCGCTATCAGTTCGCGCAAGGCGTCGCATAGGTTTTCCAGCTCGACAGCCATCCCCTGCGCGGCACAGTCACAGCGGGGCCGCGCCTGTATCACGCCCAGTTTACGCAGCACATACAGCCGATCTTGCACATCTTTCCTTCTGTTCCCTATTTTGTCGGCAATCTCTCCGATGTTCAGTCCTTGCTTATAGAGCATAGCGAGACGTTTGTCCTGCGTTTTTGTCCACGCATGATGCGTAGGAATCTGGACAGTGCGAACTGACGAATGCTTTTCCCATGGTTTCCTTACTGGCAATCCGAGCGCACGCTGTATATCCTCCACGTTACAGAAATATAACCCAGCCAATACATAGACCTGCTCATCTGGATCAGCAGCACGACGGTAACTGTCGCGAATCTCAGCCAGTGTTTTCGGCGAAAACGTTCTCACCTGCGCCCCCGCCTTTCCATCGGCTGGGTGAGCCTGTCCACCAGCATGCCAAGGGCGAGGTAGGCGCAGCCCACCCCGAGCATGGCGAGGATGGCGTAGATCATACCGCCACCTCCTCCGCTAACGGCTCTCGCAGTTCTTTTTCCGCCCGCTCAATCGAGCTGCGCAAGTGTGTGACATATCCATCCCACAGCAATAGCTGCGCGGCCCAATCAAAAGATAGCCCCATTTCCGCAGCTAACGCCGCAATGCGCGGCTCCAGATCCTCCGGGATCTCAAATTTCACCTCTACGAGTTTCATACTTTCCCTTTCCCCCGGCGCAGCCGCTTGACAGCGCCGGGATTTTCCGGTATCCTGTAAATAAGTAATATTTCGCTTGCGCTCAGTCGCGGTTGCCGCCGCTCTGGGCGCTTTCCTTTTGCTGTTTTGCCATTTCCGCGCGCATGAAGATATTCGCGGCGACCTCCTTCATGTGGTCGACGCACTTCTTGTGCTCTTCGACGTTGGACTTCGGCACGGTATCCTCGGTATCGTAGATCTGACAAACGGCTTTGCGGCCGCTTTTCAGCGTGAATTCCTGCTCCATGACCAGCCTGCGTGTTTTGTTTGCCATAAGCGCACCTCCTCTGGGTATTGTATTCATCAGGGCTTGGTCACTTACACAGCATCTCGACGAGCAGTTCAAACTTAGCCAGCGTATATTGCATCTCACGGAACCGGTCGCAGATCGCCATAAATTCCGGCATTTCGATCTCGTCAACCCGTCCGTCTCTTACAATCTCCATCATCCGATCCAAGCGTTTCCCAATTTCCGCTGCTCGGAAATCACACTGTGCACCGATAGCAGCTTCCCGCAGATCAGTCGGCTCGGTGGGCAGGCTGCGGTGACAGCCGATTGGACATTCCGTGCAGTACAGGTTGCGCAGCCACGGCGCATGATAGGCGTCGGCCAGCTGCGCGGCGACCTGCGGCGTCATGTGCCGCGCGCCGGATTCATAGTAGCCAATCGACTTTGCCGACACGTCTACCAGCTCGGCGGCCGCTTCCTGCGTCAGATCTGCCCTTTCGCGGGCGGTTTTCCACGCATTTTGATACTCTGGGTTCATGGTGTCCCCTCCTTTCATGGTGGTATAATGCGGGCATAGCAGGTTAAATTGCCTCCTTTTCTGGTTTGTGCGCGTACAGTTCGTCGGTCGTGCAGCCGAGGAAGGCCGCAAGTTCGGGCATCACCTGGCAGGGCGGGTACTTACCATCACTTTCCCACTTGACCACGGTTGACTGCGCAATACCGAAGTGCGCGGCCAATTCGGTCTGCTTAATGCCGCGCGCTTCGCGGTATCGCTTGATGGTTTTCATGTTATTCACCCCTTTCCGGTTCTTGTTCTCAGGAATCTGAATATACGGTCGAATGCTCAATCAGATAGGAAGCGACTTGCGTCGGAGATGCCGCAATTGAAAAGGCTTTCACATCATTTTGCCGTATACCGTCGATAATGACTTCCTGCAATCGACCCTGCCTAAACCTCAAGATGATTTCATCATGAAATTGCAAGGATTGGTCCATGCGCTCACCTCCCTATCGCTTCTTGCCCCTTCCCGTTCTGTGTGCTAATATGGAACGAGAAAGGAGGCAAAACTGATGCAAAATATTGATTTTGAGCAACTCCGCAAAGACGCACTGGAAAGCTGCACCGCAAACTTACCGGATGATAGCATTGGCCGAATGATCCAAAAACAAGCTGAGCTTTCCTCGAAAGTCACAGCGGAAATGCTCAAGAAATATCACGCATTGCTCGATCAAGACAAGCAGTGATATTCTTCGCAACCTGATCCGCGATGATTTCTTGCCGCCCTTGCAACGCTACTACAAGGGCGGCGACTTCCTCAGACGTTGCTTTAATGATGATTTCCATCCCCTCTCACCTCCTCTCTCCCATATCCGGACGTTGCTTGTGTTTTCCCTGTTCGTGTTGTATACTGACATCACAACCAGATAACGCCGAGCCAAGCCGCTGATGCGGAAGGTGTAACGACTGGACACGGAGCAACCCTCGTGGTTGAAGGCACAGTCTGAACTCACGGGCGACCGTGAGAGCTACGCAGAAATGACGCAGCCCCACTTATGGGTAACAAATTTGGAGAAATATGAACGCGACGAAGAATGATATCATGTCCGGTGCTATCACTTCGCTGCGTTCGACCGTAGTGAAGAGTAGCCTGACAAGCCCTGTTACCAGCGCATTTACAAGCGCTGATGGTGCAATTAGTTTCGTCAAGCCATCCTCCGGACTGATCGCACTGGCTCAGTGGAAGAAACTCAGCCCGTTCGGTCTGGCCGCACCGGAAGATTCAATTACACATAATCGCACATCTGAATCTTTTGTTAAGAAGGTGAACGCTCGCCCTGCCATGCAGCGATGCATGGCATGCACTCCGTAAATTCGGCGAAAGTCTGGTTTAACCTCACTTGTAGCCGCAAGTGGGGTTTTTCTTTCTTCATCCTCTCTCACCTCCTTTGCCCCGCCTCCTTTTCCGGCTCGTCCGCCTCATGTTCGCAAATTGTGAATTTTACAGGTAAAAAAATTTCTTCTACGGGGCAACAAAGAATCTTTGCAACCTTTTCCGCAATATCTCGAGGAATCATTCGCTTTCCATTCTCATATTGGCAATATGTTGTAGTGGCAATATTAAGCCGATTTGCCATATTTTCTTGTGTAATACCCATTTCCGTCCGAACGACATCCAATCTCATCATCATTCTCCTCCTTTCTCAATTCGTGATTTTATTATACTTTCTCATTTTGCGAATGTCAAGTATTATTTCTCATTTTGTGCAATGATATTCACATTTTGAAAATATGTGTTATACTTTAACAAAATGAGAAATTGGGAGGAGCTTTGCAATGACAATAGGCCAAACAATCACATCATTGCGAAATGCTCGAAATCTGAGCCAGATTGAACTATCAAAAATTTTGGGCATTAAAAACAACACGCTATCTCAATACGAAAATGGTGCACGCTCTGTCCCCGATGATATTAAGCTAAAAATCGCAACCTACTTTGATGTTTCTTTAGATTTTCTGATGGGGCGCGCGAAAAATAAAAATGCGTCCTCCGAAGAGGACGCAGGATTAAGCGCCGAAGAAAACGAGCTGCTTGAATTGTTCAGAAACGCTTCTCCTGCCTTGCAGGACGCTGCGCTTCGTGTGTTGGAGACGGATCAAAAGAAAGAATCTTCCTGACCTTTTCCATGGCAGCTGACGGATCAGCCGAAGTCCGAATCAGCTTGAGCATATATTTTTCTCGATCCGTCATTTGATCCCCTCCAGAAACCGAACAAGCGTTTGTGTTTTTCATAATACACCACATCTTGGGTTTTGGCAAGGGCAAATCAATATATTGCATAGCATTAAAAAATCGGTGTTCAATTTGGACACCGCAAAGGGGTTGAAATCCTTGTGTACACTGATAGTTATTGTTATTGTTGCTCTTTTCATCTGGGGCATCGTCAAGGGTATCCGAGAACAACGCCAGTATGACACAATCCCTATCCCAGACTTTCCGCAAACCAGTAAAGATGGCACAAAGCTAATGAGGACGATGGAGTTTACTCTGTCTGGCGTTAATCATGTTCACGACGGCTCTGACCCGCAAAAAGTGATTAACCGTAACATGAAAGGCCAATGGCTGACTTTGCAGGCTGACCCAAAGAATAAGTATGACGGAACAGCTGTCAAGGTTCTATATAATGGTCAATACATTGGCTGGCTTCCCGCCAGTAATATTTCTTTATCTGAACGCGATGTAAAAGACATGATTTTCAAGCGATTGACACATGGACTTGAAGTGTTGGCACGCTTTGAGCATACGACGTTCATCCAAGTAGGTGGCTGGGATCTGGACGAGAACGATCCAAAGCTGAGTGATTACGAGTTTACCAGTGCGGTAATCACCTGTGCTGTCTATGAATTACCAAACGGCAGATACCCGAAATAAAAAACGCCCGTCCCAGTGCACCACCACCGGAACGGGCAAATATGGAGTGTTTCACACAGTCCTCCAACACCATTATACATGATTGGCTAATTTTGTCAATCTTTAAGGGGGATTTATCATGGAAGAAAAAGCAAAGGCCAAAAAACCGTTTTACAAACGCTGGTGGGTATGGGCAATCGTAATCGTGCTTGTTATCGGCATGTTTGCTCCTTCGGATGATACCGAAACCAAGGGCGATGACCAGCAGACCGCTGAGCAAACGCAGACCACCACAACCGAGCTGACAGATGCCGAGCCAGAAGATGGACAGCAGACTGAGCAGACTGCTGCACCGGTTGAAGAGCCGGAAGAACCCGCCGACACCATGACTATGGGCCAGAAAAATGCATTGGGATCGGCTGAAAGCTATCTTTCTTTTACAGCTTTTTCGCGTAGCGGCCTAATTAGCCAGCTTGAATTTGAAGGCTACTCCACTGAAGATGCAACATTTGCAGTAGATAATTGCGGCGCAGATTGGAATGAGCAGGCCGCCAAATCCGCTCAAAGCTATCTGGAAATGATGTCGTTTTCACGTCAAGAATTGATCGACCAACTTGTGTACGATGGCTTTACGCAGGAGCAAGCCGAATACGGCGTCACGGCCGCAGGCTACTAAATAACCCCGCAGACCACAACCGAACACCGTTTGTTGTGGTCTGCATTTTTACACCCGCTTTTACCGAACAAATGTTCTGTTTTTATCCATTTTCCCGCCCCATATACTGAAAAAAGGTGATTTTATGGCATATCTGATATACCTCCGAAAATCGCGCGCGGACGCCGAAGCCGAAGCCCGCGGCGAGGGCGAAACCCTTGCCCGGCATCGTGCCGCGCTGCTCGCACTCGCGCGCCGCATGGGGCTGGAGATCGGCGGGATCTATGAGGAAATTGTCTCGGGCGAAACCATCGCCGCCCGGCCGCAGATGCAGCGGCTGCTGACCGAGGTCGAGGCCGGTCAGTGGGACGGCGTGCTGGTCATGGAGATCGAACGTCTCGCCCGCGGCGACAGCATCGACCAGGGCATCGTCGCGCAGGCGTTCAAATACTCTGGCACACGCATCATCACCCCGGCAAAAACCTACGACCCCGCCAACGAATTCGACGAGGAGTACTTCGAGTTCGGCCTGTTCATGTCGCGCCGCGAATATAAGACCATCAAGCGCCGCATGATCGCCGGGCGCATCGCCTCGGTCAAAGAGGGCAAATACATGGGCAAGACCGACCCCTACGGCTATTTCCGTGTCAAGGTGCGGAACGGCAAAGGCTACACGCTTGAACCAAACCCGCCACAGGCCGCAATCGTGCGTGAGATTTTCGACTTGCGTCTGCAAGGTGTCGGCTGCTATGTCATTGCCTGCCGTCTCAATGCACGCGGGGAACGCACCTCTGCTGGTGTCGCGTGGAGCGCCCAGTCGGTGCGCAACGTGCTGCGCAACTGCCTGTACGCGGGCTATGTGACATGGGGACGCAAGGCCGCGCAGCCCACCGTGCGCGACGGTGTGCTGACCAAGCCGCGCCGGTATGTAGATGACTACGTCAAGGCGCGCGGCCTGCATGAAGCGCTCGTCAGTGACGAGGATTTTGGTACCGTGCAGCGTCTGCTGGACAACACCCCCGGCTTGCCGCTCAAGAAAAACCACGAACTCAAAAACCCGTTTGTCGGCCTGCTGTATTGCGCCAAGTGCGGCCATGTGATGACCTACGGTGCACCGGCCGCTGCCCTGCCCTGCACCGGTCGGCTGGACTGCCGCTGGGCAGACTGCAATAATGTCAGCTCATTCTGCGCCGACGTGGAGGACGCGGTGCTGCACGCGCTGCGGCTATGGCTGGCCGAGTACGAGGTGGACATCGACCATCAGAATACAGTCGAACGCGAACTGGACGCACGCGCCGCGCAGGCGCACGAAGAGATTCGCGCGATCCACGCCGCCCAGCGCAAGCTGCGCGCACAGCTTGACCGCGCCGCCGAGCTGGTCGAGCAGGAGGTCTACACGCCGGAGTATTTCGTTTCCCGCCGCCGCCAACTGGACAGCCAGCTCGCCGAGCTGGACCGCGCACTTGCCAAGGCCAGCGCCCGCGCGCTGGCAATCGACCAAGAGCGCCGCGGCGCACCTGCCATGCGCCCGCGTCTGGAGCATGTGATCGAAGCCTATCCCAACGCCGCGACCGCGCAGGAGCGAAACGACCTGCTGAAAAGTGTAGTCAGCCGCATCACATACGAAAAAAACGCCGCCGAGCGCAGTGCTGGCGACGCAACCATCTATATCCAAATCGAACGACGATTTGAATAGTAAACCTTAGCCGGTCAATTGTATGTATCATAAAATAACTTATTCATACGTCATGAGCAGTACATCGTTCGCTGCCGCGCCGAGTGCCGCGTAGTCGTGCGACTCGTACAGCAGCCCCGGCTGGTCGGCCGAGGTCTTGGGCGCGAGCGCGACCATGACCGTCAGCCCGGACGGCTCGAGCCGCGCGCGCACCGCGCGGACAAAGTCGGCATAGGCCGCCGCATCCTCGGACGGGATATACTCGAAGTCGATATCCACCCCTGCGAAGCCCTGCGCCGCGATGGTCTGTGCCAGATTTTCAATCAGTGCACCGCGTGCGACCGGGTCGCGCAACAGCTGCTGCGCCCGCTCGCCCGAAAACTGACCGTCCTCGCCGAGCGTCGTCAGCACCAGCAGCGGCAGCACGCCGTATTGCCGCGCCATGCGCGTGAGCGCCTCCGCATTCTGCGGCAGGATGCGGCCCAGACTGTCAAATCCGTAGGAAAACACCGATAAGTACGTTAGATAGAGCAGCGTTTTACGCAAAACTCGCTGGTCAATGTTCGGATACGCATAGCCGTTGACCGCAAACGTGCCCAGCTTGGGGCCATAGGAGATCACCAGCGTCTGTCCCGGCCAGATGCGGTCCCCACCGCCGAGCTGCGGATTGTTTTGCAGCAGTTTCAGCACGGTCGTATTATGCTGCGCGGCAATGCCGGACAGCGTATCCCCCTGCCGGACGGTATGTACCTGCACGGGCTGCGGCACGACGATTGTCTGCCCGGGCGTGAGCCGGTAAGGCTCGTGCAGCTCGTTCTGCTGGATCAGCAGCTGGAGCGGCGCATGGTAGGCTTGCGCGATGCGATACAGGGAATCCCCCGGCTGAACAACATGGATCACCATAGAAAAACCACCTTTCTCCCCAGTCTATGCCGCGCACCCTCCGTCCGTGACCGACTGCAAACACACAAAAGCCGCCCGGCGCATTGCGCCGGACGGCTGAAAGAAATTGGTTATCGGTTTTGCTCTTCGGGAGGCGTGTCGGTATGACAGCCGCAGCTGCCGCCGCAGCCCGAACAGCCACTGCATCCACTGCATCCGCCCGTCTTGGACTGGCGCACCACCGACCGCGCAGCCAAGAACACCAGCAGCGCCACCAACAGGCCCACGATCAATGTCGTCATCTGTTTCGCCTCCTTTCCTTTTCATTGTAAAACAGGATTGCTCTGCGGACAAGCCCCAAATCAGCCGTTCGCCTGCACGCTCATACGGCGCAGCTCCGCCGTGTCGTCCGCCTTCGCCGGCTTGCGCACCAGCAGGAAAATTATCAGCGCCAGCACGAGAACCGCGGCAACCGTACCGAGGCCGAAGGAAACCTCGCCCGTGAACAGACCGCCGAACTGGTACACCATCAGCGCCACGCAGTATGCAAACACGCACATGTAGCCGATGGCGAACGCCGTCCACTTGGCGTTGTTCATCTCGCGCTTGATCGCGCCCATCGCCGCGAAGCACGGCGCACACAGCAGGTTAAAGCACATGAACGAGAACGCGCTGACCGGAGTGAAAGAAGCCGCCAGCTGGCTCCAAATCTCCACACCGTCCTCGGCAACCTCGGCAAAGCCAAGCGTCTGGCCAAAGGTGGCAACCACATTTTCCTTAGCAATCAGGCCGGTGACCGACGCGACCGCATTCTGCCAGTTGCCCCAGCCGAGCGGCGCAAACAGCGGCGCAATTCCGTTGCCGATCGCAGCAAGCACGCTGTTGTTGATGTCGGAAACCGAACCGAACGCGCCGTTTTCCCAGCCGTAAGCCTGCAAAAACCACAGCACAACCGTGCTGAGCAGAATAACGGTGCCTGCCTTACGGATGAACGATCCGCCGCGCTCGCCCATCGAGCGGAGCACGTTGCGCGCGGTCGGCATGTGATAGCTCGGCAGCTCCATGACGAACGGAGCCGGTTCGCCCGCGAACATCCTGAACTTCTTGAGCATGATGCCGGATACAATAATCGCCAGCACGCCAATGAAGTAGGCCGAGAAGGCCACCCAGCCCGCGTTGTCGAAAATCGCGCCTGCGATCAGGGCGAT
>DXDZ01000063.1 GCA_019115185.1 Candidatus Agathobaculum merdipullorum | reverse complement strand
TACGTTACACTGGTCTTGCTTTGGTTTTGTGTTCACAAACTAAGCCTAAAGCAAAAAGGCAGGCAAGGCAACCCTTTTCGGGCTGCCCTGCCCGTCTTTTTTTCTTTGGCCTATTTTGCAACAGGCCCTTTGTTGTTTATTTGCTTATATCATGCTCTTCCCAATCAATAATAAACAAATCATTCGGCGTACAATCCAACAACTGACACAGTGTCTCAATGCGTTCGAATTTAATCGAGGATGTTTGGTTGTTCACCATGCGATTAAAGTTCTGATAACTCATACCCAATTGCTTGTAAAGCCAATATTTCGTTTTTCCTTTTTTCTCGAGCAAGGGCAGGACATTCAAACTCACCATAGCGAACGCCTCCATTATCTAATGTATTAGTTAGATAATAGAGTTCCCAGATCTCAAATATATAGACTTTTACATTAGATAATGTTAAAGTCTATATATGAAAGGAGGAATGGCAAATGAGAGAAGACGCCTGCTGCTTTACCGGTCACCGCGACATCCCACCGGAAATCCTGCTGGCACTCGCCGCAAAGGTGGAAGCTGAGGTTCTTGAACTGATTGCATACGGCATTCGATACTTTTATGCTGGCGGGGCGCTGGGCTTCGACACGCTGGCCGCCGAAACAGTACTGCGACTGCGCGACCAGTTTCCGCAAATCCAGCTCATTCTGGCGCTGCCCAACCGCGAGCAAACCCGCGGTTGGTCTGCCGCATCGGTTGAACGATACGAATCTATCCTACGCCGCGCGAACGAAGTGATTTACACCTCCGAACATTACACCCGCGGCTGTATGCAGCGCCGCAACCGATTTATGGTTGACCACAGTGCTGTTTGCGTTGCATACTGCACCCGCGCGACGGGCGGCAGCGCGTATACGCTGCAATACGCCCGTAAAGTCGGCCTGCGCATTCTGCTTTTGTCCGCGTAAACAAAAGCAGTCTCCCAACACCGGTTGAGAGACTGCTTTCCTTATCGCCGGGCGTTTTCCTGATAGTTTGCAAAGATCGCATCGACATCATACCCGCATTGCCGCGCAAGGAAATACATGTGCTTGCATGGCGCCAGTCCTTGCTGATTCTTGCGAAAATCCATGCAGGTGCAGGAGCGAAGCGAGGTTTTGTACTCGCCGGATGTGCCGATGATCGTGTACGGATGGTCATCCTCCAGCTTCAACTGTATCTGTTGACATCTCGAGCGGACATACCGCGCATATTGTTCATCATTTTGATGCAAAAACAGCGGCCATGGGCCAAACAGCGCACGCTTTTGCCGGTACACCCCATTTTTCAGGATCGGCTCTGCGCCGCGCTGGTTTGCCTGTCGTTCTCTCCGCTCTATTTCATCGCGTAAACGGTTCAGCGCCGCCCACTCGTCCTGCCTTTGCTCGTTTTGCGACGGTTGCTGCGCCGCCTGCACATGCTTTGAGGGCTGCTCCTGCTTCGCCTGCTCACTCATGGATTGCTCATTTCGTGGTTGCTCCTGCGCTGTCCGCTCACTCCGGATCTGCTCCTCTCGCCAGTGCTCGACCAATTCCGCGAAGTCCTCGTCCCGTTTGTCGCGCCACAAAAAGAAGCGGACCGCCAAAACGATCAAAGCCAAACCGCAGATCTCAAACGCCGCCATCACGATCACCTGCAACAGCTTCAGCAGCTGCAACGTTCTCCCTCCTCTCTATTCTCGCTATTTGACTTGTTTTCTGGTCTTTAGCCCACCGCCCTGCCGCAGGCTTTGCGCGACTGCCTCGATCGTCTGCTCGTGCGTCGTATCCAGCAGATGCGTGTAGATCATGGACGTGGTCGAGATTGTACTGTGCCCCAGCGAGCGGCTGATGTTGTAGATCGTCGCGCCGGAATAGTTCGCAAGCGTCGCAAAGGTGTGCCGCAGCCCATGCAAGGTCAGCTTGGGCAGATGGTTCCTACGAATGAACGCGCTGAACGTCTCGGTCAGGTAATTCGGCCGATACGGCTCTCCATCCGGCCAAGTCAGCACATAACCCGAGTCCTGATACTCCTTGCCGAACAGCAGCCGATTCTCGCGCTGCCGTCGCCGTTCGGCGTGCAGCATGCGCACGACCTCCTCCGGCATGTGCAGCAGCCGGGTCGAAGAACGGTTCTTAGTGTCCTTCTCGATCACCTGCGAACCGGCCATCGTGCGGGCACGGTGCACGCACAGCGTGTTCTCGGTAAAATCGATGTCCTTCCACCGCAGGCCGCACATTTCCTCGCGGCGCAGGCCGAGATACCCGGCCAGATACACGACCGGCTCGAGCTTGTCGCCCTCGACCGCGTCCAACAGCCGTCGCAGCGAAGCGACGTCGTAAAACTGCGGTTCGGGACGCTTGAACTTGGGCGGTTCGACGCGGTCGGTCGGGTTGCGAGCAAGCACGTCCTGCATGACCGCGATGCGCAACGCGTTGCGCAGCAGATCGTGGTGCTTGCGCGCGGTGTTGGGCGACAGGCCACAGTCATGGCACAGGTAGGCATAATACTGCTGGATGCGCTGCGGTGACAGCGATTGCAGCGGAATTGCACCTAGTTGCGGGATGATGTAGTTGACAATCATCTGGCTGTACCCATGCACCGTGGTCGCGGCACGATTGGGCCGTACGACCGCGTCCATCCAGTAGTTCAGCCACTCGGCAACGGTCGTGTCGTTTGGCTTGGTCAGCGCGCCAAAATCGCGCTGCACTTCATGCAGCCGCAGCACCTTGCGGGCGTCGGTCAGCCGCGCGAATGTGCGTGTCTTTTTGATCTGGTGTCCGTGCGCGTCGCGCCCGAAATCCAGATTGACGTAGTATTTCTTCTTCTCCTCGTCGTACGAAATATTGCGCTCAACGCGCGTGCGGGACATATTGTATCACCGTCCTTCCCTTGTCAGATTGGGAGCCCGACGCGGCGGTGCACAGTCGCGCCGGAAAGACGGATACCGGTATCGTCAGGCGCCGGAGACGAGCTTTTTGCCCCGCTCCCCTTGCCTGCTTATAGTGTAGCATAAGTTCAAAAAGTAAATCTACCGGAATATCTACCGAAATTTCAAAACCCCGTTTTCTGTTGCAAAAACAGGTCAAAAACAAAAGATACCGCCCGTTATCAGGCGGTATCAGTTAGTATTTTGGTGGAACACGGCACGAGGCAGACAAACGCCATTCTGTAATCCGGCGTCAATTTCCTGCAATGTTATTGTTCGGTCATCACCGGAATAATTGAACGTCAATACGACCTTATCGTCGTAGACATACACCGAATTGACAAATGTTTTTATCAGACGTTTTTTACAATTTTGGTCGTCATAATCCATATTGGCGAAGCTATGCAGGAAGAACTGGATATGTTTTTTGGTCAGTCCCAAATCTTCCTTCAGCCTTGCCGCAGCCAGCGCAGCTTCGAGTTCACATTTCTGCTCATCCAATTCATCCATCCGCTGTTTTATGCTGCTGTTAAAAACACCTGCCTCCATCGCCTTGATCAAATTATCCATAGACCTGTTCACGTCATCCAGTGCTGTGTGCAGCGACTGTGTATACGAATTATCCGTATTCTGTTTCAGGTAATACTGATATGTTTGTTCCGCGATAAACGCAAGCACCGCATCGTCCCGTAGCAATGCAACGGTATGATCCAGCACAAGCCCCTCGATCCACTCCTTGCGAACAGGCCGTTTGTTACACAGCTTTTTACGCCGCGCCGTACAATAGTAATAATGGTGTTTCACACCAGATCGGCCGGTTCCTGAGACGCCGACCATCATAGCGCCGCACTTCCCGCAAAACAATTTATCTGTCAGCAGATAATCTACCGTGCTCCATTTATGTGCCGGTGCGCGCTTATTATATTTCAACATCTCTTGCACTTTGTCAAACGTCTCTTTATCAATGATCGGAGGAATTGCGTTTTCAATACGTATTTCATCATTGTATGTGTAAACACCGATATACTTTTCGTTTTTCAGCATAGTCCGGAGGCTGTTATGGGTAAACGGCCTGCCGCGCAGCGTCCGCTTCCCCTGTACATTGAGGAAGTCAACGATTTCCGCCATTGTCCAGCCTTTGCTATATAACTCAAACACCTTTTGCACCGTAGGCGCATTTTCCAGGTCGATCTGAAACCGCTTGTCTGGTCCGGTAATGTAGCCGAGCGGCCGGTTCCCGCCCGTACTCTGTGCCTTTGCTGCACTGCGCCGCTGTCCGCGACGGATATTTTGAGAAAGCTGCTCCGAGTAGTAGGCAGCCATGCCCTCAATCACACTTTCCAAAATAATTCCTTCCGGCGTGTCTGGAATCATTTCGGCAATATAAAATATCTTAATGCCATTTTTCTTCAAATGGTATTTGTTCAGCGCGATCTCTTCCTTATTGCGCCCGATACGGTCGGTTTTCCAGACAATCAACGCGTCAAAAATATGTTTCGATGCATCTGCCAACATACATTGAAACTGTTCACGGTTATCATTTCGTCCTGTCTGCGCCCGGTCAATATATTCATGAATGATTGTCAAACCATGCTCCAGCGCATAACACTTTGCCTCGGCGAGTTGTCCTTCAATGGACTGCTCGCCTTGCTTATGGCTGGAATAACGGGCATAAACAACCGCATTCATCAGAACTTCACATCCTTTGCCGGTTCCAAGTCTAACGCCATGCGAGCGATAGCCCGATCCCTTTTGGACGCTCGGTCATAGGCGCGGGCCACTTCGTACGCTTCCACAGAAATCTGCTTGGGATGATACGCCATATCACCTGTCCACACTTCCAGCGGCACATTCAGCGTATCCGAAAGCAACAACGCAGTGCGCAGCGGCGCATCCTTCATCTGTCGAAAAATAATGGTTCGGATCTGCTTATCCGTCAGTCCGGTCACACGCACAAGCCCCGGAATGTCCAGCCCCATGCGTGCCGTCACATCAATGAAGATCTTGTAAAACGGCGGATGGTCACGATCACACAGGGAGTTAAACGCTGCTTCTTCCGCCGAATCACCCAGCAGATAATCCGTAGAAACATTCAACTTTTGTGCAAACGCCTGAACAAGAGTAATTTTGGGCGCACGCTGACCTGTCTCGTATCTGCTCAGCACCTGTTTGGAGGTTCCTAGCAGCTGCGCAAACTCATCTTGCGACATATTCCGCTCTTTTCTGATCTCACGCAAGCGGTCACCAAACGGAACATATTCCAAATCTACGCGCGGAACAGTATTGTAATCCACTTTGGGAGTGCGCATTTTTATCACCTCTTTTGCTATTCACATTCATATTAAAGCACATCATGTCAACAAAATCAAGTTCGTTTGTATTATGATACAAAATTATAACCGAACGGTTGACAACTGCAAGAAACAATCTTATACTTTATTCATATTCAGCACCATTCGGTGCCGAATTACCATTTCACGGTTTAATATCACCAAACAGGCAACACAAGGAGGTGATTCTATTGTAACCAGACTTCATTTGGACGAAATACGACATACCGACATCCAATTCTTATGCGCTGATTTTATGAATGCAGCGATTAAATTTTATCAATCTCCTACACATCAGGCGGCATTTGAACAATGGTGTCGGGCGCAGAAAGGAGATGAAAACAATGAATAGCGAACTTGTGCAAAGGTTGCGAGAACAATATCCCAATCACATTCCCCTCGACGTTGCAGCACCTCTGCTTGGTGTTTCCCAGCGGCAGCTTTCCAAGTTGATCGCTGCAGGTCGAGAGCCATTTTGTCTGATCGGGGCAAACATCGGCATCCAGCAACGATACGTCAGGGTGTATACAGAGAGATTGATCGCGTACCTGAATGGTGAACTGTTTTAGCCAATGATTGGAACAACACAGAAGGAGGTGGTTGTCTTCTGGGGACGCTAACGAATCATCCTGTACAGAGAAAATGCATCTTATTTGCTCGCAAGATTCATTTTCTCTGTACAGGAACAGGAATAGACTTCTTTAATTTAAGCAATTTTCTCACAGGCAAATCAAAGCATTTCAATACATACCATACCGCAAAGTAAGGCGGTAATTTTGCTCGAAAGTACACCTTTTCTTCCCGAAATCGAAAACGCCGAAAAGGTGCACTTTTGAAAAAACGCAGCATTGGGCGGTAATTGAAAAAAACGCTGCTTTCATAAGGAAACGCCCGTCAAGCACGAATTTTAATCCCGAAAATCACAACCGTTTACCATGCTCTCGTTCCTCTTTACCCGGTTGTTTGCCGCATGGGTATGGGCGGTAATGATTTTCGCGTTTTCGAACCCAAAGAGCAGAGAGGAGGAGGCTTCGATGCATGATCGAACCGGGGCGGCATTCCTCGCCGCCCTGCAAAATCTGAATGAATTGTCCGAACGACTTGCAGTAGGCCGTGACGATGATGACTACCTGCGTCGTCTAGCAAACGCCGCGCAGGACACCGCCATCGCCGCCCGCGAAGCATATGCAGAGACCAGCGAAAAATATTTCCTGTGCAGCAGAAAATATTTTTCGCGGGCGGATGCGGGAACAGCTATGATCGCCGATCGACCCGAGCAGGCTGGTGACGATCTGCCGGACGGCTACGAACTGGCCGTACAGAAAGACGGCTCGGTGATGATCCGGCTGCCGCTGCGCCTTTCCAAACGAAGCAGCTGCACCGAGTTCGTGTGCGAACCGCTGAACCGGCTGCTGACGCGCCGGGCATCCGCCCTGCCGCGGTTCCGGGCGTGTACGGTCGTGTTTTACCATTGCTATGCAGCCTCGCATCAGCCCGCCGATGTACGGGATCACGACAATCTGGAAACGCGCGCGGTGCTGAATGTCATTGAGCGGTATCTGCTCACCAGTGACAGCGGCATCTACTGCTCCAACGTCCAGACGAGCTGCTGGGGTGACAGGGATCAGACTGTGATCTGCATCCGGCCCGGCAAAATCCCGGTTTTCGATCTGGGAACAGGGTACCATGCGGATATGTAAAAACAGTGCCGCATGGCTCCTTCTGCAAGTCAGTGTTGTCTGCGGGCAGCTGCCATACCATGCGCTCAAATTGCTGGGCAGCAATTATGCACGAACACAGGATGCGTTTCAGAAGTTGTGCCGCGCAGGGTATCTGGAAGTTGTCAAGGCGCCGGGGCACAAGAGCTATTTTGTTACAGACGCCGGGTTCGAAGCCTATTGCCGGGTGCTGCAAAAAGACCGGAGGAAGTCGAACGTGTTCATCTGGGACAAGCCAATGGGTACGCACAGTATCGAAAAGGCGGTGCGGCTCAGCCGCATCAACGAGGCGAGGCTGTTCTTCGTCCTGCTTTGCGGGCGCAAGTACCAGACATCCTTACAGATCAAGCGCGAACAGGAACGGCAGGCCGTCCGCAGTACAGACAGCCTGAAATATTCCCGGTTTGTTGGCTGCATCTATGATGAGGAGTGGTTCATCCATCCGGTGTATCACTTCGGAAACGGCAACCAGAGGCTCAATCCCAACGGCGAGAAAAATGCAACCGTGCGCCTCGCGGGAGCGATGATGTCATTCGAGAAGGTAATTCTCGTCGAAACGCCCGAAGCGATCGCGGACATTCTGGAATACTCGCTCTGGGCGCTGAGAAAGGATCCCTGCGCACTCCGGCACATGAGGTTGAACTTTCATGTCACGTGGGAGGATAATGCAATCTTGCTGCCATTGGATGGATCGGCACAAGCCTTCGTGCAGCACTTCGACCAGAAGGACTGGCGCGCTGGCATTGCGCAGATGGAAGAACAGGAGAAGGCCAAGGCAGGCGTTACCATCTCCCTGCTGCAAGGACAATGGATGGAGCTGCTGGAATATCTGGTGCGGGAGCCTGACCCGGAAGCGCCGGTTCGTATTATCGCGTGGGATTTTCAGCAGCCGATGCTGTGGGTACTGCGAGAGCGGTGCATACTGCCGACAAACGCAAGGGTTGGGGTATGCCTGTTACAAGCGAAATGGGCCTGTTGCAAAATAGGCCAAAGAAAAAAAGACAGGCAGGGCAGCCCGAAAAGGGTTGCCTTGCCTGCCTTTTTGCTTTAGGCTTAGTTTGTGAACACAAAACCAAAGCAAGACCAGTGTAACGTATATGAGCGGCGAGGTCAACTGGTACTTGCGCTGAATTGC
>DXDZ01000062.1 GCA_019115185.1 Candidatus Agathobaculum merdipullorum | reverse complement strand
TTCAGCATGGCGGATATGGCCATCCGTATGGAAAAGGTCCGTGCCATCGAAAGTCACGGGAATTGGCATGTGATGCTGAAAGAGCCCTCCGACCAGCAAGTGGCGGAAATTGCCCAGCGACCGGATGTGGTTGCTGCCCAGCGATACGACGGCTTGAACTTTGATCTATCCCAAGACTATTCCATTCAGGGAAAGACCTGTGTCATTGTCGGTGCAGATGATCAAATTCTGACGAAGATCTATGACGATCTGACCGAAGGCAGTTGCCCATCAAGCGAAGGCGAAATTTTGCTCTCCAACCGGTCCAAGGAACTGCTCCATGTGAAGGTAGGCGATGAAATCGCCCTGCACACCCCTTCGGGAGAATATCTCTATACCATTTCCGGATTTGGTGGAGACGTCACTATCAGCGATGATGCCAATGTGGTGGGGGCGTTTCTGAGTTGGGATGCCTTCCAAAGTCTTGCCAAAGCGGAAGGATATACACCTGTCCCTGTCTGTTTTGTACGCTTCTCCGAAAACGCCAATCCCCGCCGGGTGATCTCAGAACTGCAGCAGATCTACGGATTTACGGCAGAAAATCTGTCCGAGAATACCGCCCTTCTGGGGCTGACCGGATTCAGCAGCGATCCTTATGTGATGGGACTGTATCTGGTTGCCACCATCCTGTTTGTGCTGGTTTTGGCTGCGGGGGTCTTCATGATCGCTGGAAGCCTAAACAGCCGCACCGCGGAGCGGACTCAGTTTTTCGGCATGCTGCGCTGTATCGGCGCAAGCCGGGCGCAGATCATGCACATCGTCCGGCTAGAGGCGCTCTTCTGGTGCAAAACAGCAGTCCCCGTTGGGGTGGTTTTGGGTATTCTGATCACTTGGCTGCTTTGCGCCCTTCTGCGGTTTGGCGCCGGCGCAGAGTTCGTGCAGATCCCACTCTTTGGCGTCAGCATTATCGGCATTTGCAGCGGTGTGGTTGTAGGCATTTTAACCGTGCTGCTGTCCTCCCTTTCCCCGGCCAGACGGGCAGCGTCTGTCTCCCCGATTGCTGCGGTTACCGGAAACAGTAATCAAGGAAAATCCGTGTCCCGTCCGGTGCGAAAAAGCTTTTTTCACATCGAGACAGCTCTTGGCATACACCACGCGGTCTCCTCACCGAAAAATCTGTTGCTGATGACCGGCTCCTTTGCACTCAGCATCATCCTGATCCTGAGTTTTTCCGTTCTGGTGCAATGGGTTCAACTTGCCCTCAATCCGCTGCAGCCATGGGCACCGGACGTCTTTTACAGCAGCCCGGAAAATCAGTGTGAGATCGATCCATCTTTTGCCGCCGAGGTGGCGCAGCAGCCCTATGTCAAGCGCGCCTTTGGCCGGATGTATCAAAGTCTCCCCGCAGTGTATGAGGGAAAATCGGGAACGATCGATCTCATCTCTTATGATGCACAGCAATTCCAGTGGGCAGAGGAGGATTTAGTGTCCGGGAATATGGACGCGGTCCGGAACGGCCGCGGTGTCCTGACGGTTTTTGACAAAAGCAACACCCTGCAAGTCGGTGATGTCATCCAACTGGACAGCACTTCCCTCACGGTGGCCGGTGTTCTGGAAGATAGCCCTTTTGACACGTCGGATCAGCCCACGGTGATCTGCTCGGAAGCGCTGTTTACCGCCATCACCGGCGAGAATGCCTATGCCATCCTGGATGTGCAGCTGACCAAAGACGCCACACAGCAAGATGTCAATCAACTGCAGGCTTTGGCCAATGGGCAGTATGATTTTTATGACCGGCTATCCCTTAACAAGGACACCAAAAGCACCTATTATATGTTCTGCCTGTTTGTGTACGGTTTTCTGGTGGTTATCACCCTGATCACCATGATCCATACCGCGAACAGCATTGCCATGAGTGTGTCGGCCAGAACAAGGCAATACGGCGCCATGCGTGCCGTGGGCATGGACGAGCGCCAAATCCAGAAGATGATCACCACAGAGTCTGCCACCTATACCGTGCTGGGGCTAATTGCCGGCTTCGGGCTGGGCCTGCCGCTGCACTACTTTCTCTACGGGCAGATGATTACCAACTATTGGGGCACCGCCTGGCGGCTTCCCCTTTCCTCTGTGGGTGGGATTCTGGTGCTGCTGATATGTACCGCTTTGCTTGTTCCTTTGGTCCCCGGAAAAAGAATCTGTAATATGGCAGTGTCCGCAACAATCAACGAACTATAACAGTTTTCATGCCGGCACACAGCGAGTGCTTTTGCAGGCTTGTACACCACCATGCCAAACAAAAAGGAAGGAGCAATCAGGCTCCCTCCACTTCACTGGTCCATCCACCTGTTCACATCCGACACACGCAGCAAGACGCGAACAGTCTTTGCAGCACTCTGTTCCGCAAATCGATATCATATTTTCCCCTATATCATTTTCAGCAAGCGACATAAAAGTTAAAAACCGACCTTTTCAGAAGAAAAGGTCGGTTTATGCTCTGGTGGGAGGTGGTGGATTCGAACCACCGAAGTCATAGACGACAGATTTACAGTCTGTTCCCTTTGGCCACTCGGGAAACCTCCCATATTAAGTTTTAACCTGCAAGTGACAGGTGGAGCTGGTGGACGGACTTGAACCCCCGACCTGCTGATTACAAATCAGCTGCTCTACCAACTGAGCTACACCAGCGTTTCGCAAGTTTTGTCTGTCCCTCAGCGACTTGTATATAATAACACAGTGTTCCCAACCTGTCAATACTTTTTCTAAAAATTATTTTCCGATTTTTATATTTTTTCCGAAAGCGTCAATCGAGTCCGAAACCTGCTGCAAAACCGTCAGAAATGCACCGGATAATTCGGGATAGCGTTTGCTGATTTCATTGGGCGAAATCGAAGCACCGTGCAACGCTTCCGACTCCAAACCAAAACCCGCCTCTCCCTTTGCAGCGGTACGGATGCGAAGCTCATGCTCTTTCATCCGCGCGTCGCAAAGGTATTCAAACTGCTCCCGGGATGTACGGAATACCGCTTCGATATGCGAAGGGTCCGCCATATACAGATAACGGTACACTTTATAGATGACAACAGAAAGATAGGCTTCCACCTCATGCGGCAGCTGCTTGCTTCCCATCTGCTCGGCCAGTTCCATCAGCAGCGACACCGCTTGCACCAGCTCATTTTTCTCCCAGCCACTATGTACCTGCACATCCATGCGTTCGACCGGCACAGCGGAACCGTCCCGTGCCATCGACCGGCCCAGCAGATAGTCACAGGATACCCCATAATAATCTGCTGCACGCACCACAAAAGATAGCCCCGGCTCGCGCAAGCCATTTTCATAATGGCTCAGCAGCGCCTGTGACACCCCAAGGTCACCCGCGGCTGTTCGTTGGCTTATTTTCTTTTCCCGTCGCAAAAGCGCGAGTGTACGAGAAAAATCACTGGTCATATCTCTGCTACCCCATCATGAAACTATGTCTATTATACAGCTTGTAATCGCACTTGTAAAGAATGAAAAAGTTGCGTTTCTATCGTTTTTTTGCAAATATCGCCCCCCTACTCTGCCGTTACATGATTTGGTTGCTTGTTTTGAATTTTATAACTATATATGGTGGTCAGGGATTTTTGCAGCCGGAAAAACATGGATACTTTCCGGCCTGAACCATGCTTGGTTTCCGCTTGACGCGCATGTCGGCGGCCGATATAATAAAAAGGAAAATAAAAAAACATGGTGCGGCGGTTTGTTCTGCTGCACCATGTATGTTTCTGCAAAAGGAGTTTCCCCTATGACAATCGAACAAATTTTGAAAATGCGTCAGGAGGCCAGCGGCCTGAACAAACTGATGCATATGCGCGTCATCACGCTGGACAAGGACGGCGGCGCGACGGTCGAGCTGGACCTGACTGAGGAATTGCTCAACCCGCTCGGTTTGGCGCATGGCGGCACCATTTTTACGCTGTGTGACATTGCCGCTGGCTCGGCTGCGGCCTCGCACGGGCTGGTTGCCGTGACGCTGGACAGCAATATCCATTACTATCGTCCCGGTCGTCTCGGTAAAACGCTCACCGCCGTTGCCTATGAACGCAAACGCGGCAAGAAAACCGCGGTTTACATGGTCGAAGTGCATGACGACGAGCACAAGCATATCGCAGACGCTGTTTTCACCATGTTTTACACCGGTCAGACGCTGGAGGACATGCAGCATTGAGCGGCGTTACCCCTGGAATCATCGCCCCGCTTTTAAACTGGTATGACCAAGGGCACCGCGATTTGCCGTGGCGCACGCAGCCCACGCCCTACCGTGTTTGGGTGAGCGAAATCATGCTGCAGCAGACGCGCGTGCAGGCCGTTCTGGGCTATTTCACCAGATGGATGCAAACGCTGCCCGATGTGCGTGCGCTGGCGGCCGCGGACGAGTCTGTGTATCTCAAGCTGTGGGAAGGTCTCGGCTATTACAGCCGCGTGCGCAACCTGCACCGCGCAGCCGTCGAAGTCTGTGAGAAATACGGCGGCGAACTGCCTGCCGACTATGACGCACTGCTCTCGCTGCCCGGCATCGGGGACTATACCGCCGGCGCGATCGCATCCATTGCCTGTGGCATTCCCGTTCCTGCGGTAGACGGCAACGTGCTGCGCGTCGCCGCGCGGTTGGATAACGACTTTACTCCCATCACCGACGCAGCATTCAAAAAGCGCACGCGCGCGCGGTTTGCCGCCTTGATGCCGGATGACCGGCCGGGCGACCTGAACCAGTCGCTGATGGAACTGGGCGCGACCGTTTGCCTGCCGAACGGCGCGCCGCTGTGCGGCGACTGTCCCTTGCAGCATCTGTGCCTTGGCTACCACCACGGCAACGCCGCCCTGCTGCCACTGCGCGCGGCCAAAAAAGCACGCCGTATCGAAAACCGCACGGTATTGCTGCTGCGGCACGGCCCGCTCGTCGGACTGACGCGGCGGCCTGCCTCCGGCCTGCTGGCAGGGCTGTGGGAGCTGCCTGCGCTGGACGGTCATCTCACGCCGGACGAAGTGCGCACCGCGCTTTCCGCGCGCGGCTGGCAGGTGGGTAAACTGCTGTCGCTGCGTCCTGCCAAGCACGTATTCACCCATGTGGAATGGCACATGACCGGATATTATATCGAGCTGGCAAACCAGCCGGAGGAACTGACCTTTGTCAGCCCGTCCGCTCTGCGCGCGGAATATGCGCTGCCCAGCGCGTTCCGTGCATTTCTCTCTGTCTTGGAGGAGGAAACATGAATCTGCAAACCGTTGTCCATACGATCCCGCCGCTGTACGACAGCCATTCGCGCGTGCTGCTGCTCGGCTCAATCCCCAGCCCCAAATCGCGCGAGATCGGCTTTTTCTATGGTCATCCGCAAAACCGCTTCTGGCGGGTGCTGGCGGCTGTGCTGGGCGAGCCAGTGCCGCAGAGCATCGAGGAAAAGCGCGCGATGTGCCTGAAGCATCATGTCGCGCTGTGGGACACGATCGCCCGCTGCGACATTGCGGGCGCATCGGATCTTAGCATCCGAAACGCCGAGCCGAATGACATCGGCAAACTGGTGCGGGAAAGCGAAATCACCCGCATTTTTGCCACCGGCGGCAAATCCGCTGAGCTGTACCGCAAGCTGATCGAACCGCAGCTTCATATCCCGATCACACAGCTCCCCTCCACCAGCCCGGCTAACGCGGCTTGGTCGCTCGACCGGCTGATCGAGGCCTACCGCGTGATTTTATAGAAAGAAGGCGCATCTCCAACGAGTAAAGAACTATTCCCCAACGCCGCACTGAAAAAACTGATCTGGCCGCTGGTGCTGGAACAAGTGCTGTCCATCACAGTCGGCCTTGCCGATACCATCATGGTTTCCTCCGTGGGCGAAGCGGCAGTTTCGGGCGTGTCGCTGGTTGACATGCTCAACGTACTTATCATCAACATCTTTGCTGCTCTTGCGACCGGCGGCGCGGTCGTTGTCGCGCAGCTGCTCGGCGCACGGCAGCACCGGCGCGCCTGCAACGCTGCACGCCAGCTCTATTTGGTCGTCGCCTGCATTTCGATTGCATTGAGCGTACTTGTCATGCTGGTGCGCACGCCGCTCCTGCGGCTGCTGTTCGGCTCGATCGAGCCGGATGTTATGGACAGCGCGCTCACCTATCTGACGGTCAGCGTGTTTTCCTACCCGGTGCTTGCCATTTATAACGCGGGCGCGGCGCTGTTCCGCGCGCAGGGCAACTCCCGCATATCCATGCTGATTGCAGGACTCATCAATATTGTCAACCTGATTGGCAATTCTGTTTTAATCTTCGGCCTCCGGCTGGGCGTTGCCGGCGCAGCCCTGTCCTCGGTATTTTCGCGCGGTGTCGCGGCAATTGTCATCACTGCGCTGCTGCTGCAACCCGAGCATATTGTCTGCCTGCGTCGCGGCGGCCATCTTCGTCCGGACGGCACGCTCATCCGCCGCATTTTACAGATCGGCATACCAAACGGACTGGAAAACAGCCTGTTCCAGCTCGGGCGCATTCTGGTTGTCAGTATGATCGCTCTGTTCGGCACCACACAGATCGCCGCGAACGCCGTGGCGAACAACCTTGACGCAGTTGCCTGCATTCCGGGACAGGCGATGAACCTTGCCATTATCACAGTCGTCGGACAGTGCATCGGCGCAGGTGATATTGAGCAGGCGCGCCGCATGGCGAAAAAGCTGATGAAAATCACTTATCTGATTCTTGCCAGCTGCTGTCTGGCCACCATTCTTGTCACACCATTGGTGCTGAAAATTTACAGTCTATCCCCCGAAGCGCTTGCGCTCGGACGGACGCTCATCTTCATCCATAACTTCAGTGCCATGCTGATCTGGCCGCTTTCGTTTACCTTGCCCAACGTACTGCGCGCGGCGAACGATGTGCGCTACCCCATGGTGTGCTCGATCGCATCCATGATGCTGCTGCGGCTGGGCAGCGGCTATGTGCTTGCTGTTATGTTCCAGATGGGCGCTATCGGCATCTGGATTGCCATGGTTGCCGACTGGCTGTGCCGCGGCATCCTGTTCACGGCGCGCTTTGTCAGCGGACGCTGGCTGCGCTTTGTTCCCGGCTTCCAACTGGTGGCGCAGGGCGAAAAACGATAACGATAAGCAAAAAGGAGAACCTGACGGTTCTCCTTTTTGTTTGTGTGCACGGGTTACAGAATCCACTCTTCCTGCTTTTCCTCGCCGCAGTACCGACGCAGCGTCTCACGGATGGCGCGCGGTCCCTTGTTCAGCTCATTGAACATGCGCACAACCGTCTCACCGACGCCGATCTCAAACAGGTTGACGCCGAAATAGTAACGGTTAGCCAGCAGCGGGTACAGCTGCTCCTCGGATACTTCATCTCCCAGCTTGGGATTGCCGATCAGCGAGCGGATATGATCGAGGTTGGTGTCCGGGCTGAGCTCAAACGGCTCGCCGCGATCATCTACGCCGACCAGATAGCGCAGCCAGCCCGCCAGCACCAGCGGAATATACACCAGCTTGGTTGCACGGTGCGCAGGCAGCGTTGAATTATAATACGCATACAGCGTCACGCCGAAGCGAGGCGCAATCTTGCGCGACGTATCGGTTGCAGTACGCTGCGGCGAATCCTGTAGGAACGGGTTCGGATAGCGCTCGCCCAGCACTTCATGCAGGAAGGAAACCGGGTCAATAACGCCAGGATCGGCAACCATCGGCATGGCTTCCTGCTCGCTCATGCGCGTCACCAGGTTGACCAGTTCTTTGTCCTTCATCTCCGCACTGATCTGCGTATAGCCCAGCATGCAGCCGTATACGCCCAGCGCTGTATCCATCGGGTTCATGCAGGTGCTAACCTTCATCATCGCAGACTTTTCCACGATATCGCGGCGGGTCAGAATGACGCCGCACTGTTCGAGCGGCGGATGACCGTTCGGGAACGCATCCTCGATCAGCAGATAATGCGGGCTCTCGGAGTTGACGTAAATTGCTGCATAGGTGCCCTTTTCCGTCACAAACGGACGGGCATTCTGCAAGCCGTCCGCCTCCAGCTTATCCGCAATGCGGGTGTCCGGATGCGGGGTGATTTTGTCGATCATGGACAGCGGATACGTGTTTTTCTTGAGCAGGTAGAAATATTCATCTTCCGTGATGAAGCCCTTTTCCTGCCATGCCTGTGCCATATAACGCACCGCACGCTCCAGACGCACGCCGTTATCCTGACAGTTATCCAGCGAAACGAACGCCAGCGGCGGCATACCTGCGCGGCAGCGCGCCAGACTGAACGATGCGAGCTTGCCGAAGAAGGACTGGCAGCCCTCCGGTCCGTTTTCGCGGTCGTGCGCATAGGCCGGCAGGAACTCATGCTCATCGTCCTGAATCACATAGCCCTTTTCCGTCAGGGTAAAGCTGACCATCTGCAAGGACGGCGCAAGGAATACCTCGCTCAAGCGCGTTCCATCCTCGCTCAGCTTGAGGCTTTCGGTCACCGAAGCGACAACCTCCTTGTTGATCGTGCCGTTAGAATAGAGCGTGACGACCAGCGAAAGATGGTCGCAAGCGCGATAGCAGCGGTCGATCAATTCTTCGTCATAACCGTCGCAGCAAATGATGCCGGTCTCAGACAGGCCTGCGGTCAACATACGCTGTGCCAGCACAGCGGGAAAAGCCCGGAACAGGTTGCCTGCGCCAAAATGCAGCCACGTCGGCGCGCTGCGAGTGGCCTCGCGCACTGCATCAATATCATACTGCGGCAAGCGATACCCTTTCCAGGACGCGTTATGTTTGATGCTTTCTTTTGTCAATTTCATAAAGCAGTCACTTCCTTTCAGCGAACGGAATACGCCGTTCATCCCTATCGTATATAGTATACCAAAACTTTGCCGCTTTGCATAGGGAAAATCGGAAATCTCTACAAAAACTAAGCGGCGCAGCCGAAAAAAGCCGTCCGGCAACGCCGGACGGCAAGATAATCGTGAGAATCAATTCTTTTCAGCCGCGCACTTGGTCTCGATTGTACCCGGCAGCGCGTAATACAGACGCAGCACCAGCTTCATACCGAAATACAGCAGCGCCGCCTCGATCGGCAGCATCAGCAGGTTTTTCGGCACGCGCAAGGCAAGAAGCACACTCATCGCCTTGCCCCCGGTTATGGTCAGCCACAGGGTATTCAGTCCGATGTTGCAGAACAAGTTGATGCACGCCTTTGCGCCCACTGCACGCCAGACCGAAATCTTGCGCGGATACAGCCACAGGCCCCAGAACAGTCCTCCGACAATCGCCGTCAGCGTATAGCCCGGGAAATAAGCACCCATGGTCAGGTTGCCGGCAAAATAGCCCAGCACATCTGTGCACACGCCCGCCATCATGCCGACCACCGGTCCGAACAGCATACCGACCGCCGCGTTGCACAAAAAGCCAAAGCCGATGCGCAGGTTGGGCGGCAGCTTGATGGTCAGCCCGAGCAGATCAAGCGCAATGTTGATGGCAATGAGCAGCGCGGTCAGCGCCAAACAGCGCGTGCTTTTGAGTTCTTTCAGGGAGCGAGAAAAAATATTTTCCTTTTTGGACATAGAAAAAGACACCTCCTAAATCAATTCATCTGTTGCCACAGCGATTTAGGAAATGCCTAAACAGTTGCAGCAGCGGGATGCGACTACAACACCGCAGGGGATTTTCGTCCCTTTCGTCCGCTGAACAACTCCCCGTCTCAGCGGCACTTAACGCATTGCAGCCTACTCTGCTTTTTCCGTTTTCTATTGTATCATGGTTTTACGCCTTGTCAATACCGAATACCTGACGGATGGTGCGGCATACGCCGTCCTCATCGTTGGAGGGACAAATATGCTTGGCGGCAGCTTTGAGCGTTTCGTGTCCGTTTGCCATCGCATAGGACTCCCCGACCGCCTGCAACAGCTCCAGATCGTTCATATAGTCGCCAAACGCCATGCATTCGTCCGGCGTGATGTGCAGACTCTTGCACAGCGCACCGATCGCATGTCCCTTATTCATGCCGGGCCGCGTCAGATCCATCCAGTCTTCACCCGAAACCACCAGCTGCGATGTCTGTGCAAATGCATCAAACGCAGGAAGCAGTACCTCTTCCGCGCGCCCCTTGCAATACACCGCCACCTTGCAAACCGGCTCGTGCCGGCAAAATTCCAGCAAATCGGGCACCTGTGTGCGCCGCACGCTATACTGCGCCGCGTTTGCCAAAAATGCCGGATCGTCCGCGGTCTCATAAAACCCGCCGTGACGCGCGGATACAATCGCCTCCACGCCCGGCAGCGTGCGCACCAGCTCAATCGAGCGGCACACCTCGTCGGCCGGCATCGCCTCAAAGGAGATCATGCGTGCGCCGTCACAAACCACCGAACCGTTTTCGCAGATGTAAACCAGCTCATCCGCAATTTCACCGAACTGCTCATAGAGCGTATAATACTGCCGTCCGGATGCCGGTGCAAAGCGCACGCCCCGTTCGCGCAGCGTGTGAATCAGAGGAAACAGTCCCTCGGGCAGACGCTTTTGGCTGTCCAGCAGGGTGCCGTCCATATCGGCGGCAATCAGTTTGATCGACATGAATACCCGATATCCTTTCTAACTGTTGATTACTCTTACAGGAAAAGACTGCCCACTTGATAAATCACCATCGCTGCCAGATACGCCAGCACGGTCTGGAACGCCGCCGCACCGAACGCCCAGCGCCAGCCGCCCATTTCCCGCTTGATGGTGGCAAAGGCGGACATGCAGGGCATGTACAGCAGCGTAAACACCAAAAACGAATACCCAGATAGAGGGGTGAATACGGTACCGAGCAGGCCGGACAGCATCGCGCTGTCCCCGCCCGCGCCGTACAGCACGCTCATCGTGGACACAACCGCTTCCTTGGCGACCAGTCCGGTCAGCAGCGAAACCGATTCCTGCCACTGTCCGAAGCCGAGGGGTCGGAAGATCGGTGCAATGAACGTACCGATCACGCCCAGAATGCTCTCCCCGGCGTTCTGTGCCACGGCAAGCGAGGGCGTGAAGTTTTGCAGCAGCCAGATAACCACGCTCATTAGGAAAATGAGCGTACCGGCGCGCGTGATGAAGTCCTTTGCCTTCTGCCACATGTTAAGCACCGTACCCTTGAAGGACGGCAAACGATAGGTCGGCAATTCGAGCACGAAGCCCGACGATACTTCTTTGAAAATGGTCTTTTTGAGGATGAAACCCGCTAAAATGCCCATCAGAATGCCCAGTACATACAGACTGATAACCACCAGCCCCTGATGTGCGCCGAACAGCGCGCCCGCTACCAGCGCATACACCGGCAGCTTTGCACCGCAGGACATGAAAGGCGTCAGCATGATGGTCATGCGGCGGTCGGCGTCGTTCTCCATCGTGCGCGCCGCCATGACCGCAGGCGTGGTGCAGCCGAAGCCCATCAGCATCGGCACAAACGACTTGCCCGACAGTCCGATGCGGCGCAGCAGCGTGTCCATGATGAACGCCACACGCGCCAGATAGCCGGTGTCCTCCAGCACGGACAGGAAAAAGAACAAAATCACAATCTGCGGCAAAAAGCTCAATACACCGCCCACACCGCCGATCGCGCCGTCGCAAATCAAGCCGATCAGCCAGTCCTGTGTGTGTACTGCCGTCAAGCCGTTACGAATGGCCGGCGAAATGATATTCTGAATCAGATACTCCATCCCGTCGCCCAGCAGCGAGCCGATCGGCCCGAACGTACACCAGAACATCAGGAACATAAAAAAAGCGAAAATCGGCAGCGCCCAAACCCGATGCAGCACAATTTTATCAATGCGCTCGGTGATCGTTGCCTTATGTACCTTGGGCCGTTGGTACGCGGCGCGCACAACCTCTTCAATATAGTCGTACAGCGCATCCGCCAGCACCATTTCCTTGTCCGTCAGGTTGGCATGGCTCTGCATACCGGCGGCAATGGAGTTGATCTCCTCCCGCATGTTCTGCGGCATATGGATACGGTCCATCTGCGCCCACATGGCGGAATCTCCTTCGAGCAGCTTTGCCGCATAAAACGGCAGGCTGCACTGCCGCAGCGGGAGCGGCTGCAATTGCTCGGCTGCGCGCCGGATGGCTGCGCCCACGCCATGCAGATAGGGCGGCTGCTTGTCCGGCGCACGCATGTTATGCGCAAGGCCGTCGAGCAGATTGTGCATGTTCTCGCCCTTTTTGGCTGAAATCGGTACGACCGGCACGCCCAATCGCTCGGAAAGCATATCGCAGTCGATCTCAATCCCCTGCGCGCGCACATCATCCATAAAGCCGAGCGCTACCACCATCGGCAGGCCCAGCGCGATAAGCTGCAAGGTCAGATACAGATTTCGCTCAATGTTGGCCGCGTCCACGATATTCAAAATACCGTCCAGCTCGTCCGACAGGACAAACTCACGCGCGATGATCTCCTCCTGCGTATAAGGCGAAAGCGAATAAATGCCGGGCAGATCGACGATGTCGATGCCCACGCCGTCGTGACAGATATGGCCGGTCTTGCGATCGACCGTTACGCCCGGCCAGTTGCCGACATGCTGGTTGGAGCCAGTGAGCCGGTTGAACAGCGTGGTTTTGCCGCTATTCGGATTGCCAATGATGGCAATGGTTTTTTTGCTGCTCATGCATGTTCCTCCAGCACAATTTTTTTCGCTTCCGCGCGGCGCAGCGACAGGCTGTACCCGCGCAGACGCACCGCGACCGGGTCTCCAAACGGCGCGATGCGTTCCATCGTGACCACCACGCCCTTGGTGATTCCCATATCCAGAAAATGCCGTTTCAGCGCGCCTTCTGCCGTGATGGATTCGACCACGCCGCTCTGTCCCGGCTTCAAATTATTAAGAGTTTTCATAGTGTTCCCCCGATGCCTTTATCCAAAGGCTCAATACATTTTTATTATAAAGTCGCAGTTAGCAAATGTCAACGGACCGGATACACCGTCCCACCATCCAAATGCTACAAAAAGCGCGCCCATCAGGCGCGCTTTTTCGTCATCCGTAGATATGGGCTTCCTCTTTGCGGAACATCAAAACAAATACAGCCAGCAACGGCGCGCAGGTCAGCAGCAGCGCCCGTTCTCCCAGCACATCGGTCAGGCGTGCGCCCAGCGCCGCACCCAAAATAAAGAACAAAATGATCGAATAATAATGCCGTGCTTTGCGCGCCGCATTCGCTTCCCCTGTATGATGCCAGATCATCAGTTGCTCGGTGCCCGAACGCAGATTGCCGGTGCACATGGTGGTCGCAAACGCACTGCCGCGCACCTTACGGAAGGTTTCCACCTGCATCGCACAAACAAAGGAGATCACCGTATTGACCACCATGTTCATCTGCTGCGGCAAAAAGGTGACGATTACCAGCAAAAAAATCTCCGCAAGGACGATCACCTGCCGCCAGTGCAGCCCCGTATTCGACTTTTTTTCGCGTTTGCCGCGCCGCTTGACCAGCTCGGCTGCCACCACGCCAAACGCAAACGCCAGAATCGGCAGCAAATATGTCAGCGCGCGCTGCCATTCTCCCTCCGCCAGTTTCAAGCCGAACAGCACGATATTGCCGGTCTGCGCGTTGGCAAATACCCCACCGCGGCTGAGATACGTATATGCGTCAAAAAATCCGCCCGCCATTGCCAGCAAGCCGCCCAGCAGCAGCGATTCGGACATCTGACCCCTTTCCTGTTGCATGTTCATTCCTCATTTCCTTCATTGCCTTCCCCCAGTATAGCAAAAAAAACCGTCCGTTTCAACAACGGACGGTTTTCCTTTACTTATCTCCCGCAATGCGGATGCGGTTGATTGCCTTTTTCAGCTTAACCTGCGCAATATCGTGCTCGTGATCGCTCTCCTTCTTCTGAAGGATCGCACGGGCACGCTCGGCAGCCTCGCGGGCGCGGTTGATGTCGATCTCGTCCGCCCATTCACAGGTACGGGCAAGGACGACCGTCTGCTCGCGCGAAACATCCACAAAGCCGCCTGCAATCGCAGCGACACGGGACTGTCCATTCTGAAAAATGGTCAGGCCGCCAATTCCAAGCGCCGCGGTATATGGCACATGGTTCGGCAGAATGCCGACGTCGCCCTGCGTGGTGCGGATGACGATGCGGTCCACCTCGTCGTCATAAAAACAGCGGTCAACCGTCATCACCTTGAGATGAAAGGTAGCCATATTATGCCCCCTTCTTTGCCTTCTCCACGACCTCGTCGATGGTGCCGGCAAACAGGAACGCCGATTCGGGCAGATCGTCATGCTTGCCGTCGAGGATCTCGCGGAAGCCGCGGATCGTCTCCGAAACCGGAACATACTTGCCCTGGAAGCCCGTGAACTGCTCCGCAACGTGGAACGGCTGCGACAGGAAGTTCTGAATCTTACGGGCGCGGGCAACGGTCAGCTTATCCTCATCGGACAGTTCGTCCATACCGAGGATGGCGATGATGTCCTGCAAGTCCTTGTACTTCTGCAAGATGGACTGTACCGCACGCGCGACCTCGTAATGATCGATGCCGACAACGTCTGCCGTCAGGATACGCGAGGACGAATCCAGCGGGTCCACCGCGGGATAAATACCCATCGACGCGATATCACGCGACAAAACGACCTTCGCATCCAAGTGCGAGAAGGTGGTTGCCGGCGCGGGGTCGGTCAGGTCGTCCGCAGGAACGTAAACCGCCTGTACGGACGTGATCGAGCCCTTCTTGGTCGAGGTGATACGTTCCTGCAGCGCACCCATCTCAGTCGCCAGCGTCGGCTGATAGCCTACCGCCGACGGCATACGGCCGAGCAGCGCGGAAACCTCGGAACCCGCCTGCGTGAAGCGGAAGATGTTGTCGATAAACAGCAGTACGTCCTGTCCCTCGACATCGCGGAAGTACTCCGCCATGGTCAGGCCGGAAAGCGCCACGCGCATACGTGCTCCGGGCGGCTCGTTCATCTGGCCGTAAACCAGCGCGGTCTTGTTGATAACGCCGGACTCCTGCATTTCGTTATACAGGTCGTTACCCTCACGGGTACGCTCGCCAACGCCGGTGAATACCGAAATACCGCCATGCTGCTTTGCGATGTTGTTAATCAGCTCCATGATGATAACCGTCTTGCCGACGCCCGCGCCGCCAAACAGGCCGATTTTACCGCCCTTGGCATACGGCGCGATCAGGTCGATGACCTTGATGCCGGTTTCGAGGATTTCGGTCGTGGATTCCTGCTCCTCATAAGAGGGCGCAGGACGGTGGATGGGCCAACGCTCCTCGCCCTCGACCGGCGGCTTGTTGTCCACCGGCTGGCCGAGCAGATTGAAAATACGGCCCAGATTCTTGTCGCCGACCGGGACCGTGATCGGTCCGCCGGTATCGACGGCCTTCATGCCGCGCACCAAACCATCCGTAGACTCCATTGCGATGCAGCGCACGGTATCCTGACCGATGTGCTGCGCAACCTCGACCGTAATGGTACAGCCGTTGTTGTCGATCGTGATGGCGTTCAGCAGCTTGGGCAATGCGTCGGCAGCAAATTTAATGTCCAGCACCGGTCCGATAATCTGGACAACGGTGCCAATATTCTGCTCACTCATTGGCAAAACTCCTAATTCGTATCGTCCTATGCGCCGACCTCGCCCGAACCCGCAACGATCTCGGTGATCTCCTGCGTGATGGCCGCCTGGCGCGCACGGTTATAGGACAGATTCAGATTTTCGATCATCTCGCTGGCATTGTCGGACGCAGCCTCCATCGCCATGCGGCGTGCGGACTGCTCGGAGCAGTAGCTTTCCACCACTGCGCCGTACAGCACGCCGTACAGGTATTCGGGAATGATCGCGTCAAACACCGCCTCAGGAGAGGGATCGTATTCGGTCAGCACACGCGCGCCCGCCGGCTTGTCGCCCTGCTCTGCGCGCTCAAAATTGGCAGGCAGCAGCTGGATGCACTTCGGCTCCTGCTGCAAGGGCGAGACGAACTGGGTGTAACAGAGGAACACCTCGTCCACCTGTCCGGCGCGGAACATGCTGAGCATATGCTCAACGATTTCATGCGTGTCGCTGATTTTCATGGTTTCGGCAATGCCCGGATAATCCGCCGCAACCGGCCAGTCGCGCTTGGCGTAATACTCCTGCGCCTTTTTGCCGATCGTAACAACCTGCGCGGTTTTGCCCGTCATCTCGGCGGTAGCCAGCTTGAACAGGTTGGCATTGTAGCCGCCTGCGAGGCCGCGGTCGCCCGCGATGACGATATACAGGCTGTTCTTCACCGCGCGGCGGCGGGTGTAGACCGAGTCGCCGTCACGGGTTGCGGCAGCCAGCCGGGTGATGGTTTCATACATCGTGTTGAAATAGGGCCGCGCGGCCAGCGCGCGCTCCTTTGCGCGGCGCATTTTGGAAGAGGCCACCAGCTCCATTGCCTTGGTAATCTGCATGGTGGACTGCACCGACTTGATGCGGCGCTTAATGTCCTTCATGTTTCCGGAAGCCATTGTTCAGTCCCCCTTCCGCTTAATGCTCGGAAAGGAACTTTGCTTTGAATTCCTCGATTGCCTTAGTCAGCTTCTCCTTGATGTCGTCGTCCATCTGCTTGGTGGCGCGGATGGTTTCCGGGATATCGCCGTAAACGCCGTCGATGAACTCAAACAGCTCTTTCTCGAACTCGGCCACTTTATCCGCCGGAATATCGAGCAGCTGACCGGAAATAACGGCATAAATGATGATAACCTGCTTTTCGACCGGGATCGGGCTGTTCTGCGGCTGCTTGAGCACTTCCACGATGCGCTCGCCCTGTGCCAGACGCTTCTTGGTGTCCGCGTCGAGGTCGGAGCCGAACTGCGAGAACGCCTGCAATTCGCGGTACTGCGAATATGCCAGCTTCAGAGTGCCTGCAACCTTCTTCATCGCCTTGATCTGCGCGTTGCCGCCAACACGAGATACCGAAATGCCGGGGTTGACCGCGGGACGGATACCCGAGTTAAACAGCTCTGTCTCGAGGAAGATCTGACCGTCCGTGATCGAAATAACGTTGGTCGGGATATATGCCGAAACGTCGCCCGCCTGTGTCTCGATGATCGGCAGCGCGGTCAGCGAGCCGCCGTTCTGGATGTTGGCTGAGCGTTCCAGCAAACGGGAATGCAGATAGAATACGTCGCCGGGGTATGCTTCACGTCCGGGCGGACGATGGAGCAGCAAGGAAAGGGCGCGGTAAGCCACCGCGTGCTTGGACAGATCATCATAAATGACCAGCACGTCCTTGCCCTTATGCATAAAGTACTCACCGATCGAGCAGCCCGCATACGGCGCGATATACTGCAGCGGTGCGGACTCGGATGCGGTTGCAGCGACGATGCAGGTATAATCCATAGCGCCGTTCTGCGCCAGCGTCTCGGCCACCTGTGCAACCGTCGAACGCTTCTGGCCGATGGCTACATAGATACAGACAACGCCCGTACCCTTCTGGTTGATGATGGTATCCAGACAGATCGCGGTCTTACCGGTCTGACGGTCACCGATAATCAACTCACGCTGACCGCGGCCGATCGGGATCATGGAGTCGATCGCCTTGATACCGGTTTGCAGCGGTACGTTAACCGGCGCACGCTCGATGATGCCCGGCGCGGGGCTTTCGATCGGGCGTGACTCGGTGGTATGAATGGGGCCCTTGCCGTCGATCGGCTTGCCCAGCGCGTCCACGACGCGGCCGAGCATGGCCTCGCCCACCGGCACCTCTACGATGCGGTTTGTGCGTTTTACCGTGTCGCCTTCACGAATATCCTGATCCGAACCCAGGATTACGACACCGACCAGATCCTCTTCGAGGTTCTGTGCCATGCCGTATACGCCGCCCGGAAATTCGAGCAGCTCACCGGACATGCAGTTTTCCAGACCGTGAACATGCGCGATACCGTCACCGACGGTGACAACCGTACCGACGTCGATCAGCTTGATCTGGCTCTGGTAGTGCGTGATCTGCTCTTTGATAATATTGCTAATCTCTTCGGGGCGTAATTCCATAAAGTCACCTACTTCCTTACGCGATAGTATTGGTCAGCCGCGACGCGATGTCATTGAGCCGCGTGCGCAGGCTGGTGTCGAACTGCTCGTTGCCGAGCTTTACGACAATGCCGCCGAGGATGTTTTCATCCACCGACGTTTCGAGCACCACCTGTTTTCCGGTGACGGCGCTCATTTTGGCTTTCAGCTTTTCGGTCAGCGCTTCGCTCATCGGCTTTGCCGTGATCGCGCGCACCTCCACGATGCCGTTTTCAAAATAATAATGCTCTTTATATGCCTGATACATTTCGTGAATCAGACCGCCGCGGCCCTTTTCCGTAATCAGCATCAGGAAATTGAGCAGAAAGGTCTCAATTCGCCCTTCAAACGCCTTGCGCAGGACATTTTGCTTGTCCTCCAGCGCGATGGACGGCGTCAAGAGCATCTTGAGGAAATCCGGCTGCTGCCGGAATACCTCACTGACGGCGGCCAGCTCGTCGAGATAGGCTTTTTCCTTTTTCTCGTCGGCTGCCACCTCATACAGGCTGAGCGCATAACGCTCGCTTACAATATCAGCCACCTGCGCTCACCCCACCTTGTCGATGAACTCTTCGATGAAGCGCTCGTGATCGGCCTGCTTGACGTCACGCTCGACGACCTTGGAGGCGATCATAACAGAAAGGCTGGCGACCTCGTCCTTGAGCTCGTTCATGGCCTTCTTGCGCTCCTGCTCGATGGTGTTCTCGGCCTTCTTCATCATGGCAGCGGCCTGCTGCGAGGACTCCTTGAGGATTTCCTCGCTGCGCACGGTCGCGCGGCGGGTGGCGGAACCGACGATCTCGGCGGCTTCCTCCTTGGCTTTGGCCAAACGCTCGGTGTATTCGCTGCGCATCTGCTCGGCCTCGGTCTGCGCCTTTTCCGCATTCCCGTACATGGCCTGCACTTCTTCCTCGCGCGCGGCGAGCATCTTGCGCACGGGCTTAAACAGGAACTTCTTGATGATGGCAAACGTAATGAGCGTGTTGCACATCGTCACCAGAATCTCCCACCAGCCAATGCTGACAAAGGCCTGATATATCGCTTCCGACACTGTTTTACCTCCTTCCCAAACGGAAGATTTCTCCGTTCATCCAATGCAACCGGAACTGAATCAGAACTGGCCGACGAACGGGTTGGCAAACAGCAGGATCAGCGCGATAACCAGCGCGTAAATACCGGTGGACTCAGCCATTGCGATACCGAGAATCATGGTACGGGTGATATCGCCCTGCGCTTCCGGCTGACGGCCGATGGCGGCACACGCCTGACCGGCGGTGTAACCTTCACCGATACCAGGGCCAAGACCTGCGATCATCGCCATACCAGCGCCGAGGGCGGACATGCCTGCTACAAATGCTTTGGGATCCATACTTTTTTCCTCCTGAAAATGTTGTTGTTCATAATTTGAGAATGGATTCGGTTGTTGATTGCCATACCTTGTGCATCAGCTGCTGCCGCGTGCATCACCTACATAAGCCATGGTCAGCATACTGAAGATAAATGCCTGCATGCAGGCTGTAAAACAGTCAAAGTACAGCGAAAGGACACCGGGTATACCGATCTGCAACAGCGGAACGGGCAAAAAGCCCAGAATCGCGTTTGACAGGACCTCCAGTGCACCCATCATCAGTGTCGAAATGACAAGGCCGCCCGCCATATTACCGAAATGACGGAAGGACATGGAGACCGGAGTCGCCACTTCGCTGAGCAAATTAAGCGGCGCCATCACGAAGATCGGCTCAAAGAAGCTCTTCACATAGCCGCCGATGCCGCCATACCTGATCTTGTTGTATGTGATCAGGATAAACGTCATGATCGCCCAGCCCAGTGTCGTATTCAGGTCGGCCGTAACCGGACGCATCCAGAACAGCGACGCGAGCGAACCGAACAGCGAACTCATCAGCAGTGTTGCAATATAAGGCGAAAACGCCCGGCACCCCTGTCCCATGGTACTATCGACCAGATTGTCAATCATGATGACAGCCTTTTCCGCCAGCGCCTGTTTCCCCTTTGGGATCTTCTCCATGCGCCGGGTCAGGAAAATACACAGGAACAGGATAAACGCCATCACGATCCATGCATTGCGCATGGTTTCCGTGATCGGCAGATTGGGATTGCCGAATAAATACCCCAGTACCTGTGGGCCGTTTATTTCAACATTCACCGTCTAACCTCCTTTCCTCTGAACTACGTTGTACCAGAGCAAAACGATTTTCGGAAAGAAAAGCGGCAAAACCGCGGCCAGCGGGTGGATAAACGGCGCTTTGATCGCCGCAAACACCGCAAGGCCGGTCAGCACATAGCGGAAAAAATAGCCGCGCCGCACAATGCGGGTCGCCTGCTCCGGTGGGAACAGGGCGGCTTTGGCAACATTGTTGCCGATCATGCGGAACAGCAGCAGCGAATAGCACGCGCCCAGCAGCAGACTGACGCCCGCCCGCCATGCTTCGCAGCCTGCCAACACAAAAATGCCGAAGGCAATCAGCGTCAGCGGCACGATTCCACGCAGCATCCGCGCCGATTCTTCCCGCACGATTTGCTTTCCCGTCACGGCAGCTTCTCCTTTCCTTCACTTTCTCTGGCTTTTCGCTCGGTGAACCGCAGGAAATCCCGCAGTCCACAGGCTGCGACCGCTATCCCGAGCAGGATTCCGAAAATCACCACGCCGTTACCCCATCCAAATCGGTTCCGGAGCCAGAGCGCTCCGAAGCAACAGAGTACCGGCGGTGTGACGACTGTGAACCCAACCTGACTGAAATAGATCAGATAACGCAGCACGCTCCAATGATCCTTTTTTTGACTCAACCGCATTCCCCCATATGATCGATTTGATATATCGAGCACAGCTGCGCCAAACAGGCACAACTGCTCCCTTGCTCATATCGTTTTTATTATACCTAACCAAGCCAAAAAGTGAAACACTTTTTATCAGAAATTTCTTAAAAAAATTTCTTCTTCCCTCTCCCTATTATGCAAATCAAACATATTTTTCTTGACAGGCGGCATATATCGTTCTATCATCTCCAAATTTAGTATATTTTTATTCGGCCAGCAATCGTACCTTGCCCTGTCCATGTACGATTATTCCCCCATCAGAAAAAGAAAAAGCAGCGATGAAATCGCTGCTTTTTATCGCGCTGCTATCGCCGCTAAGTATCTGCTTACAGGAAGCGCTTCATACCCTCAGTTGCGGCGGACGGCTCCTCGCTGAGGGAAACCGTAAAGTTAACGCTGTGCTTTGCGGAGAACTCATCGAGCATGTTGAGGAACTCCTCCGCCTTGGCTACGTCCTTGATGCCGGTGATCTTATACAGGCCATCAATGAACACGCGCGTAATATCATAGTTACCGGCGTGAATGCCGCACAGGAATCCAAGCAGGCTTGCATAATCCTTGATCGGGTAATCGGTTGCATCAATCAGGCGCGCATCGTGCGAAATATCAAACGTCAGCTTGTTGCCGCGCGAAATGCAAACCACGCTTCCCTTTTCTTCTTGTACCGCGGTGTTGACCTGGTCAATCAATTCCTTGGTCTTACCAGAGCCAGTGCCGCCAATAATCAGTTTTACCATAGTTTATATCCTCCCAACCTTTGAGGTTGTTTTTAGTGTACCATAGTTTGCCCCAAACCTCAAGCCTGATTTGCAAACTTTCCGTCATTTTGTCCATATTACGCCGGACCGCTGCCCACCAATTTTCCGAGGAATGAAAGCAGCAGTCCCGTGATGCTTCTTGCCTGCACATCCTCGGCCGCCGTAATCGGAAGCCGCATCAGCGTCTCTCCCCCGCTCGTCACAGTCAGCTCTCCGATTTGCTGCCCTGCCGTGATCGGCGCTTGCAACGCATCCGGCAAATCCAGCTGCGTTTCCAGCTGCGCTGCTTTTTCCTTTTCTACGACGATCGACTGATCGTTTTGCAAAACCGGCTGCACAAAATCTGCGCTGCCAAGCTGCACGGGAACCGGCTGCAACAAATCATCCGGCGGTGTATAGACTGTAAAGTTGGCAAAGCCGTAATTGAGCAGCGCGGAGGCGTCCGCCATGCGGGTTTCCTTGGTCGGCGCCGCCATGACCACCGCAACCAGACTCAGGCCGTCCCGCTCGGCGCTGGCGGAAATGCAAAATCCCGCTTCTGAAATATATCCTGTTTTCAGTCCAGTTAGCCCCGGATAACTCTTGAGCATTTTATTTGTGTTGGCCAGCGAAAATTTGCCGCCGCGGATGCTGTCCATCCAGATACCGGTGTACTCCAGAATTTTCGGATGCCGCAGCAGCTCGCAGGAGATAAGCGCAATATCACGCGCCGAGGTCATGGTTTTCTGTCCCATGCCATCCAGCCCGTTGGCGTTGATGAACTGCGTATTGGTGCAGCCCAGCTCGGTCGCGCGCTGGTTCATGCGCTCGACAAAGGCTGCCTCCGTACCGGCAAGGTGCTCCGCTACCGCTACCGCACAGTCGTTTGCCGAACCCACCGCAATCGCTTTGAGCATATCGTTGAGTGACATCTGTTCGCCCGGTTCCAGCCAGACCTGCGTGCCGCCCATCGAGCAGGCGTATTCGCTGCCCGTTATCATGGTATCCAGCATCACTTCGCCGCGCTCCAGCGCTTCCATTGTCAGCAGCATGGTCATGATTTTGGTAACCGATGCCGGCTGCAATTGTTCATCGGCATTGTATGCGAACAGTTCCTGCCCATTGGCCGCATATAGTGCGGCAGACTTGGCATTGAGCGCCCCCATTTCCGGCAGCGCCGCCGCCTGCACCAGCAGCATCCCGCCCAGTATGGCGGCGCAAATCATTTTTTTCACAGCCAACCACCCTTTCACCCCATCTTATGCCCGGCAAAACGGAAACATGTCTTTTGCATTGACAAACGTTCCGAAACTGTTTTATGATTATACAGTTGGAAACCGGAGGGATTACATTTTGCTGGAGAATATTCAAATTTTGGTCTCGCAGATCGTTGTGATGTTTTTGCTGATGGCAGTCGGCTTTGTGTGCGTCCGTCTGAAATACCTCAATAACGACGGTGCAGGCCAGTTATCGCTTATCCTCACGCGCATTGTCGCGCCCTGTGTCATCATTGATTCATTTCAGCGCGAATTTGACCCTGCGCTCGGCGTCGATCTGCTGGCCGCGGCAGGCTGCACCATCATCGCCATGGGATTGTCCATGGTCGTCAGTCATGCGCTGTTTCGCGCAAACGGCCCGCATCCGAACTTTGCCGATAAGCGCATGTGCGTGGTGTTCACCAACTGCGGTTTTATGGCGCTTCCGCTGCTGGATGCACTGTATGGCTCTTATGGTCTGTTCCTCGGTTCCGCATTTATCGCGGTCAACAACGTGCTGCTTTGGAGTTATGGTGTTTCTCAGTTGTGCCGTGACACGTCCAAAGCGCAAAAAATCCGTAACGCTCTGCTCAACCCCGGCACGGTCTCGCTTGCCATCGGGCTGATATTTTTCCTGACGCCCCTCAATCTGCCGCAGATTCCCGCGACCTGTGTCTCCTATCTGGCATCGCTCAATACGCCGGTCGCCATGATTATTCTCGGCGCGTTTCTCGCGCAATGTGATCTGCGCTCCTGCTTTCAGGATAAGCAGGTGTATTTCGTTACTGCACTGCGGCTGCTCATCCTGCCGCTGATCACGATGGTGATCTTCCTGCTGCTGCCGCTTGACAGCATCCTGCGCAATACCATGCTGATCAGCGCCGCCGCACCGGTCGCCATGGCCTGCTCGATGTTCGGTCAGGTGTACGGCACGGATTATCTGTTTTCCACGCGCGCGGTTGCCGTTTCCACCATTTTATCCGCGGTGACCATCCCATTTATGATCACGCTCAGCGGTCTGCTCGGCGGCTGAAACCCGATACAAACAAAAACAGACTGCGAAATTCGTTCGCAGTCTGTTTTTTTACTCTCTTGCTGCCGCAGTCAGTCTATCTCGATCAATACCGGACAGTGGTCCGAGCCAAATACATCATTTAAAATGCGGGCATCCTTCACACGCTCAATAAAGCGGTCGGACACCAGAAAATAGTCGATGCGCCACCCGGCGTTCTTCTCGCGCGCCTTAAAGCGATAACTCCACCAAGAATATGCGCCGGTCACATCCGGATAGAAATGGCGGAACGTGTCGGTAAACCCGGCTGCCAGCAGCTCGGTCATCTTTTCGCGTTCCTCATCGGTGAAGCCCGCGTTGCGGCGGTTGGTCTTGGGGTTCTTCAGGTCAATCTCCTTGTGCGCCACATTCATGTCACCGCACACGATGACCGGCTTTTCCGCATCCAGCTTTTGCAGATACGCGCGGAAGTCATCCTCCCACTGCATACGGTAATCCAACCGCTTGAGTTCATCCTGCGAATTGGGCGTGTAGACCGTCACCAGGTAGAATTCGCCGTAATCTGCGGTGATGACACGGCCCTCGTGATCGTGCTCGTCAATGCCAAGGCCATATGTGACCGCATGCGGCTCGTTTTTGCTGAACAGCGCCACACCCGAATAGCCCTTTTTCTCCGCCGAGTTCCAGTATTCGTGATAGCCTTCGACCTGCGGCGCCTGCTCGGGCTGCAGCTTGGTCTCCTGCAGGCACATCATGTCCGGCTGCTCCGCCGCGAGAAAGTCAAAAAAGCCCTTACCCACGCACGCGCGCAGGCCGTTTACATTCCAAGAGATCAGCTTCATGGTTGCTCTCCTTTTATGCTGTAATTTCTACGGTGTTCCCGTCCGGGTCCAGCACGCAGCTTTCATAGTATCCGTCGCCCGTCATGCGCGGACCGCTGACAACAACATAACCATCCGTCCGCAGCCGCGCAGTCAATGCATCCACATTCTCACGCGAACCGACTGCAAACGCCAGATGCGCCCAGCCAACGCACACACCGTCTGCGGCTGCGCTGAGCTGCGGCCGTGTCATCAGCTCCAGCCGCGCACCATCCGCAAAGGACAGAAAATAGGTTTGCAGGCCGGTTTTGGGATTATGGTACAACTCGCCTGCAACACCCTCAAAGTAAGTTTGATAAAACGTGCGCGCCCGTTCCAAATCATTGGTATACAGTGCGATATGTGCAATCTTCATCGCATTTCCTCACCCGCGCAGGATACCGCTCTCGTCAATGCGGCGCACGGCTTCCTCCATGCGCTCCGGCGGCACAACCAGTGCAAACCGCACATAGCCTTCGCCATGGGCACCGAACGAGCTGCCGGGCACACAAATTACGCCGGTCTTTTCCATCAGTTCCAGCACGAAATCCACGGACGACGCAAATCGCGCCGGAATCTTCGCCCAGACAAACATCGTACCCTGTGCGTCCGGCACATCCCAGCCGATGCTGCGCAGCCCACCGCACAGCGCATCGCGCCGCGCCATATAGCCTTCCCGGTTACGGCAGACGATATCCTGCGGCCCGGTCAGCGCTGCGACCGCACCCGCCTGAATCGGGTAAAACATACCATAGTCGATCTGGGAGCGGAATGCGCGGAAGCGCTCGATTACCTCGCGGTTGCCCAGCGCAAATGACACACGCATACCGGTCAGGTTATAGGTCTTGGACAGCGAGTTAAACTCGATACCAACCTCCTTTGCGCCCGGAATGGACAGGAAAGAAAGCCCCTGCTTGCCGTTGAGCATCAGATCCGAGTAGGCATTATCGTGCAGCACGATGATATTGTGCTCGCGTGCAAAAGTCACCAAGCGCTCATAGAACGCACGATCGGCCACCGCGGTGGTCGGGTTGTTCGGATAGGATACCACCATTGCCTTTGCGCGCTCGGCAATATCCTCCGGAATGTCTGCAAAATCCAGCTGCCAGTTGTTTTCAGCCTTGAGCGGATACAGGCCGACCGTCGCGCCGGTCATCATCGGGCCGAACGAAAAGATCGGATATCCCGGATCAGGCGCAAGAATCAGATCATTCGGTCCCGCAAAGGCAAAGCCAACATGCGCAATGCCTTCCTGCGAACCGCAGACCGCCATGATCTCATCCGCCTCCAGCGAGACATCATAGCGCCGACGGTACCAGTCCTGCACCGCCGCAATCAGTTCGGGTGTTTCGGTCAGCGAATACTTATACTGATCGGGATCGAGCGCAGCCTGACTGACCGCCTGCATCACATGGGCGTCCGGCTGAAAGTCCGGCGTGCCGATCGACAGGTTAATGACATCCGCGCCGCCGGCGATCAGCGCCCGTTTTCTCTCATCCAGCCGGTTAAAAATATTGCTTTCTGCGGCGTCTCCCGCCTTGATAAACTGCATGTTTCTTATCTCCCCAATAAAAATTCCACGACCGTCCGGTTAAATCGGGACGGCTGCTTTGCCGCGACAAAATGATCGCCGTCGCGGAAGGTTTCCACCCGGCAGTGCGGGATGTGCGCGGCCATTTCTCTGGTCTGGCTGTCGCGCACAATATCGTGCTCACCCACGATAATCAGCGTCGGCATAGTCAGCTTTTCCAAATCATCCATCACAACGCCATACGGATACACCATCAGGCCAAACACATCGCGTTTACGCGCCGCGTTGTGACTGAACTTTCCCAAAAGACGCAGCGCACCATAAGCTGCACATACCGGCAGCTGAAAATGCGGCTTCATGCCCGCAAACATTTCTACATTGGCGCCGTTTAAAATCAGCTTATCGACATACGTCGGAAACATGAGCGCAAACTTGATTGCCAGATTTCCGCCATCCGAAAAGCCAAGAATATGCGCTTTTTGAATGCCGAGCGTATCCAGAAGCGTTTTCAGATCCTGCGCCATAAGCTCAAAGGACAACCCGCGTGTTCCGGCTTCCGACGCGCCGTGTCCGCGGCTGTCCACCGCAATCACGCGGAAAAAACGGGTGAATTCCGGAATCTGCGCCTTCCAATAGGAGCTGTCCTCCCCATTTCCGTGCAACAGAACCAGCGGCTTCCCGCGCCCGGCATCATAGTAAGCAATCCGGGCATCGCCGCAGCAAACAAACTCCGGCTGAAAATCAAACATAGGCTACTCCATACCTTTCATGCACTGCTCCACAAACTCCACCGGATGCTGAATCATCTGCGCCGTCTGCGAAACATCATATCCCTCACGCAACAAGCGACGCGCAACAACCTCCATGGATTCTCCAACCTCAATCATATGCCAATCCGGATCATACAAGCGCACGACCCGCTGATACCACTCGTGCATCATCGGCGGATGAACCAACTCCACATCCAGAAAATCGTGCAGTTTATCCAGAAAAGCGTCGAAGTCATCCACCTCAAAATACAGCTCCATGTTATTAGACTGATGTAAGATCGTGCACTTGGGAATGTTAACCAATTCATCAAAATCCGCTTGAATGGCAAACCCACCGGAAAAGGTGACATTGCGTCCCAAATCCATCGCAACACTTTGGTCAAACAAATCGTGATAAAACTTTTTGGAGATTTCCACATCCCGCACTGCCAGCACAGGCAACCGATATTGGAGCATCCGATTTTCCTCCGTCACAATCCGCAAGGTCGATTCTTTCTCTGATTGATTGAAATATATTTCATATTTTATCACAGTTACTGCTTACGGTAAAGAATCGAGCATCCGCTTTGTGCCGTCGAAACCCACAAAAATGCTTGGACATATCCAAACGGAATTCGGCAGTGTCCGCATACCTGCGACGCAAAAAGACGTAAGATTTAATTCGTCAGTACTTGCATCAGTTCCGCAAAATTCCGCACAATGCAATTTGCTCCCGCCTGCTGCAATTCCTGTTCACCGCCAAATCCCAATGTCACGCCCACACAGTCGATGCCGCACAATCGAGCACCCTCCACATCGTGCATACGATCGCCGACGAGCACGGTGCTGTTACGATCTGTAACACCGAGCATTTGCAGCGCCTGTTCGACGACTTGCGCCTTGGTGCTAATGCTGCCATCTAGCATTGCGCCGGAAACGGCGTCAAAATAGGATGCAATCTCAAACAAATGCAATATCTTTTCGACAAACACGGTCGGTTTAGAGGAGGCAACCGCAAGTCTCTTGCCCACTGCACGCAAAGACCGCAGCATATCAGGAACCCCGTCAAACAGCAGATTTTCCTTCCAGCCGATCTCCGAAAAGCGTTCCCGATACGCTGCGACCGCCCGTTTTGCCTCCGTATCATCGAACCCATAGCAGCGCCGAAACTCATCATACAGCGGTGGACCGATAAAATGTTCCAATGCCGTCAAATCCGGCTCCTCAATCCCCATTTTAGCAAGCGCATATTGCACCGATTTTGTAATCCCCTCACGCGGATCGGTCAATGTGCCGTCCAAATCAAATAAAATATACTGATACATGAAAAACCTCCATATACAAAAAAGCAGCAACCAAAGTTGCTGCTTTTTTGTGTGCGCGTCGAGTTATCTTTCCGGGCCGTCGCCAGCCAAGTATTGTCACCGTAAACGAGCTTAACTACTGTGTTCGGAATGGGAACAGGTGTACCCTCGTCACCATTGACACGCACTATAGAAGATTTACACCTTCAAAACTGAACAATAACTACCGGCAAGCTAAGAGTTTGTTCTGAGATTGCCTCTAATTTTGAGGTCAAGCCCTCGGCCTATTAGTATCAGTCCGCTCCATACATTACTGCACTTCCACTCCTGACCTATCAACCTTGTAGTCTACAAGGGGCCTTACTCCCGAAGGATG
>DXDZ01000061.1 GCA_019115185.1 Candidatus Agathobaculum merdipullorum | reverse complement strand
GTTCATCATGGGCATCGGCAGGGTCTTGGCATTGCAGCCGCCGATGTAGTTGTACAGCGGCAGGGACAGAGCCTCAGCTGCTGCCTTCGCAACTGCCAGAGATACGCCCAGGATAGCGTTTGCGCCGAACTTGGTCTTGTTCGGGGTGCCGTCTGCATCGATCATCGCCTTGTCGATCGCCTGCTGGTCGAGTGCGTTCATGCCGATGATGGTCTCAGCGATCTCGCCGTTAACAGCGTCAACCGCCTTCAGAACGCCCTTGCCGTTGTAACGGGACTTGTCGCCGTCGCGCAGCTCGCAAGCCTCGAAGATACCGGTGGAAGCGCCGGACGGAACAGCCGCGCGGCCCATATAAGCGCCGGTGTCGCCCTCAACGTAAACCTCAACCTCAACGGTCGGGTTGCCACGGGAGTCCATGACCTCGCGGCCGAGTACATCAACAATTTCAATGTAGCCCTTCATAATTCTTACACCTTTTTATTTGAAATTTGGGGGTACGCAATAGTTTACTTGACTAGCAGGCTGTGGCCGGTCATTTCCTCCGGCTGCGGCAGGCCCATCATTTCCAGCAGCGTCGGCGCCAGATCCGCCAGCACGCCGCCCTCTGCCAGCTTGCCCGGATGGCCTACCATCACGAGCGGCACCGGATTGGTCGAGTGTGCGGTGAACGGCGTTACACCGTCCGCATCGAGCATCTGGTCCACGTTGCCGTGGTCGGCAGTGATCAGACACTGGCCGCCCATCTTAAGAATAGCATCCACGACCTTGCCCACGCCGTCATCGGTTGCTTCGATCGCCTTGACGGCAGCATCGAACACGCCGGTGTGGCCGACCATGTCGCAGTTGGCAAAGTTCAGAACGATCACATCGTACTTGCCGGACAGAATGCGCTTGACGCACTCCTCGGTCACGGCAGGCTCGCTCATCTCCGGCTGGAGGTCATAGGTGGCCACCTTGGGAGACGGGATCAGCGCGCGATCCTCGCCCGGGTACTCCTTCTCAACGCCGCCGTTGAAGAAGAAGGTAACGTGCGCGTACTTCTCGGTCTCTGCAATGCGCAGCTGGGTCAGGCCCTTGTCCGAGATATACTCGCCGAAGGTGTTCTTCAGGCTCTGCGGCTTGAAGGCAACCTCTACGCCGGCGATGGTCGCATCGTACTGCGTCATGCAGACGTAGTGGATGTTGCGGCGCTGACGCTTGAAGCCGTCGAACTCGTGGTCAACGAACGCACGGGTGATCTCACGCGCGCGGTCGGGACGGAAGTTGGCGAAGATGATCGCGTCGTCATCCTTGACGGTCGCGCCCTCGGTCACGATAACCGGGACAACGAACTCATCGGTGACGCCTGCGTCATAGGACTTCTGCATCGCCTCGTGTGCGGAAGCAGCATGCTCGCCGATGCCCTCGGCGATCGCCTGATATGCCTTTTCTACGCGGTCCCAGCGCTTGTCGCGGTCCATCGCGTAGTAACGGCCGGAGATGGTGGCAATGCAGCCAAGCTCCAGCGTATCAATCTTGTTCTGCAGGCGGTCGATATACTCGATACCGGATTGCGGGGGCGTGTCACGGCCGTCCATGAAGCAGTGGAAGCATACCTTGCGCAGACCGTTGCGGCGCGCCAGCTCGAGCAGCGCGAACATGTGGTCGATATGCGAGTGTACGCCGCCGTCGGACAGCAGGCCGAAGATATGCAACGTGGAATCAAACCACTTGCACTGGTTGATTGCGCTCATGAGCGCCTCGTTCGAGAAGAAATCGCCGTCCTGAATGGACTTGGTGATGCGGGTCAGCTCCTGATATACGATACGGCCCGCACCGATATTGGTGTGACCAACCTCGGAGTTGCCCATCTGCCCGTCCGGCAGACCGACGTCCAAACCGGAAGCGCCGATATAAACCAGCGGATTCTCCTTAAAGATGCGGTCAAGGTTCGGGGTGTTGGCCGCCTCAATGGCATTGCCCTTCTTCTCCTCACGATGGCCGAAACCGTCCATGATGATCAGCGCGGTCGGCTTCTTGGGCTCGTCCGCCTTCTTGGCCGCCGCCTTGCGGGTCGTGGTCTTCTTTGCAGCGGTCGTCTTTTGGGCTGCGGGCTTTGCCTCAGCTTTGGTCTCCGCCGCCGGAGCCGCAGCCACAGTCTTTACCTCTTCGGTTGCCGCCTTGCTCGACACATTTTGCTTTTTCATATTCTTTACTTACTCCTTTACAGAAGCGGACGAAAGGGGACAACGCAGTTTCCGATGTCCCCTCCCGCACGCACGGCGCGGGGAGTAAACCCTCACCGTAATCTTATCTTATTGATTGGCTGCTTCGACGATGGTTGCGAAGTCAGCGCTCTTCAGGGAGGCGCCGCCGATCAGGCCGCCGTCAACATCCGGCTGAGCCAGCAGCTCGGCTGCGTTCTTGGCGTTCATCGAGCCACCGTACTGGATGGTGATGCCACGGGCTGCACGCGCGCCGTACTTCTCGCGCAGGCAGTCACGGATCGCACCGCAGACCTCGCCCGCCTGCTCAGCGGTAGCGGTCTTGCCAGTACCAATCGCCCAGATCGGCTCGTAAGCGATAACAACCTTCTTGATATCCTCCACAGCAACGCCCTGCAGCGCGATCTTGATCTGCTTGCGGATGACCTCCATGGTCACATCCTGCTCGCGCTCGGTCAGGCTCTCGCCAACGCACAGGATCGGACGCAGGCCGTTCTCCAGCGCAACCAGAACCTTCTTGTTGCAGGCCTCGTCGGTCTCGTTGAAGTACTGACGGCGCTCAGAGTGGCCGATGATAACGTACTTCACGCCCAGCTCCTTGAGCATATCGGCAGAAATCTCGCCCGTGAACGCGCCAGACTTCTCAAAATGCATATTTTCCGCACCGATGGCAATCTTGGAGCCCTTGGCAGCTTTCACAGCAGCCTGAATATCGGTAAACGGCACGCAAAGAACCATCTCGCACCACTTGGTCTTGGAGAGCAGGGGCTTCATCTCTTCGATGAGGGCCTTTGCTTCGCTCGGCGTCTTGTTCATCTTCCAGTTGCCGGCGATGATGGTCTTACGGTATCTGCGATTCATTTTGGTTTTACCCCTTTCAAATTTTCGACGGCGTATCCGTCCTGATCAATATGTATTATAGCGGGGCAGCTTGTGCCCCGGTATAAAGCACATTTTTCGCGTCAAACGCGCAAATTACTTGTCCTGCAGGCAAGCGATGCCGGGCAGCTCCAGACCCTCGAGGAACTCCAGGGATGCGCCGCCGCCGGTTGAGATGTGGGTCATCTTGTCCGCAAAGCCCAGCTTCTCAACCGCAGCTGCAGAGTCGCCGCCGCCAATGATGGAAACCGCACCGGAAGCCGCGATTGCCTTGGCAACTTCCTTGGTGCCAACAGCGAAGGTGTCGAACTCGAATACGCCCATCGGGCCGTTCCAAACAACCGTGCCGGCGTTCTTAACCGCATCGGAGAACAGCTCAATGGTCTTCGGGCCGATATCCATGCCCATCATGTTGTCCGGCAGCTGGCCAGCTTCGTAAACAACCGGCTCTGCGTCCGCGCCGAAGTGGTCGCCGCAAACCGTGTCGATCGGCAGCAGGAGCTTGACGCCCTTTTCTTCCGCCTTCTTGATCAGGCCAAGCGCCAGATCCATCTTGTCATCCTCGCACAGCGAGGTGCCGATCTTGCCGCCCTGCGCCTTGGAGAAGGTGTAGGCCATGCCGCCGCCGATGATGACGGTGTCGCACTTGTCGATCAGGTTGTTGATGACGTTGATCTTATCGGAAACCTTCGCTCCGCCCAGAATAGCAACGAACGGACGAGCCGGATCGGAGAGCGCCTTGCCCATGATGGAGATTTCCTTGTTGATCAGGAAGCCGCAGACAGCCGGCAGATAGTCGGCAATACCAGCGGTGGAAGCATGTGCACGGTGAGAAGTGCCGAATGCATCGTTGACGAAGATTTCCGCCATATCGGCAAATGCCTTAGCCAGAGCGGGATCGTTCTTGGTTTCGCCCTTCTCAAAGCGGACGTTCTCCAGCAGTACAGCCTCGCCGGGCTTCACTTCTGCCGCGAGCTTCTTGGCATCCTCGCCAACAACGTCCTTAGCCAGCTTGACTTCCTGGCCGAGCAGCTCGCTCAGGCGCTTAGCGACCGGTGCGAGCGAATACTTCATATTAACTTCGCCCTTCGGACGACCGAGGTGCGAGCACAGAATCACAGCCGCGTTGTGATCCAGCAGATACTTGATGGTCTCGAGCGACGCGCGGATGCGCTTGTCGTCGGTGATGTTGCCGTTCTCATCCTGCGGAACGTTAAAATCGCAGCGAACGATAACCTTCTTGCCGTTTACGTCGATGTCCTCAACGCTCTTCTTATTGTACTGCATAAATATCCCTCTCCCTTTCTGAATGTAAAAGTTAGCGATACGGAGCAAATTTTCGGCCTTCCCATAAAAAGAATTCCGTTTCCATTACAAAATTATACTCGTTTCTCCTGTAATTCGCAAGCCAAAATGTGAAAAACCTTGTCTTTCCGTTCTCTTTTAGAGGATTTTTGCGTTTTGCCGGAAATAATTGTGAAATATTAAACAATATGACCAATTGACCTCAGGTGCGAGGCTGTCCATAGAACGCAATCGCCAGTGCCTGCGGGCCGGTATTGGTCAGCACAGAAGGCCCGATCGGGCTGCGCAGCACGTTATTGAAACCGATCTCAGTGCGCAGGCGTTTTTCCAGCTCGTCAATGCGCGCGGCCGGCACATCGCCGTAAAGCAGCAGAGCGGTCTGTTTTTCCGGCTGCACCACGCGGCCGGACACCTTGCGGATCATGCCGCTGACCAGCGCCTTTTCCCCGCGCACCTTGTCGCAGACCTTGACCGCGCCGTTATACACATGGCTGATCGGCTTGAGTCCGAGCGCCTCTCCCACGAACGCCGCGCCGCCCGAAATGCGGCCGGACTTTTTCAGATGCGTCAGGCTGTACACCCCAAGGAACGCCTCCACGCGGTTCAACCGGCTTTTCACCACGCCGCAGATCGCGTCGAAGCTGTCGCCCTGATCGCGCAGCTCGGCAGCGATCACCACGATATGCCCGTAAATATAGGTATAGGTGGCCGAGTCGAACAGTTCGATCTGCATCGCGTCGCCCGCCTCCTCGCGGAACATATCGCGCGCAAGGCAGGCCGCCTGATAGGTGCCCGAACCGTTTGCATTGATGAGCACGCCCAGATAGTGCGTGCAGCCGCGCTCGGCCGCGCGCCGGTAGGAATCCAGGAACACCGTCGGCGTAATCATCGCGGTCGTCGGAATCTCGCGGCTGGTCTCAAGCAGCTTGCAGTATTCCTCTGGCGTGATGTCGTAGTATTCGCGGATGGTTCGTCCCTCATGCGTCAGCGTGATGGGGATGATCTCAATGCCGTGCTTTTCGACCAGCGCCTGTGGGATATCCGCGGATGAATCGGTCATGATATGTATCTTTTCCATGTTTCCCTCCTTATCCCTGTGGGAACGGTCCCGCAAGTCTGAGATTTTCAAACCCGGTCTGCCGCAGCGCTTCAAACACAATCACCGCCACCGAGTTGGACAGGTTGAGGCTTCTCGCCCCCTCGCGCATCGGAATGCGCACACACCGTTCGGGATGCTCGATCAGCAGGCTTTCCGGCAGGCCGCGAGTCTCCTTGCCAAACAGCAGGTAATCCCCGTCGCGGTATTCCACTTCATGATAGGCGTGCGGCGCCTTGGTGGTCGCATAAAAATAGCGGCCTTTTGGATTTTTCTCAAAAAACTCGTCTAAATTCTTGTACATGCGGACATCGAGCAGGTGCCAGTAATCCAGTCCCGCGCGTTTCATCCGCTTATCATCGATTGCAAAGCCGAGCGGCTCGACCAGATGCAGCACGCAGCCCGTCGCCGCGCAGGTGCGGGCGATGTTGCCGGTATTCTGCGGGATCTCCGGCTCGACCAGAACAATATGCAGCATGTGTCTCTCCTCATTTTCAAATCTCTCTCTATTTTAGGCGATATATTTGCATTTTTCAAGTTTTTTGCCGTTTTTTTGCGAAAAGAAATCCCCCGATCGGAATAGATCGGGGGAAAATAACACTCTGTTATGCAATTTCCGCGTAAACGCCGTAGACATATCCCTGTTCGGCAGCCTGCTCGTCGGTGAGCACCTCACCGGTCAGCTGCGGGCCGATGCTGTCATCGGTGTACGTGCAGCCCAGTTTGCCGGTGTGCAGGGTGAGGGACTGGGTCTGCTGCGTGCCGTCGGTAAATGTGACCGTGACAGTCAGTTTCGCACCGTCAAACTCGTCGATGCGTGCCTGCCACGATTCGCGCAGATCTGCATTGGGATCATACTGCTTGGGCTCGCCCCAAAAACCGTAGCTGGTATCCGGATCATAGTCGTCCACAAAGCCGTTTTCCAGCTTCCAGCAAACATCGGCACACCATTCCATCTCGGATGTATCCTCTGTTTCACCCAGACCGTATGGCATCGCCACATCCGCGCCTTTCATACGTGGGTCGGAAGCTGCCGCCGCTGCCGCAGCAGGCGAGCTTTCTCCTGCCCGCAAGGCCTCATCCGCCGCTGCCGTCATCTGATAATATGCATCTACATCAAAACCGGTCAGCGTCTTGGTGCGATACAGACCACCTTTATCCATCGACGCGCTCACGCTTTGGATATTCTCGCCTGTCACCTTGAACAAACAGCCAGAGAAAAATCCTTTTTCTGGGTCGTCCACGCCAGCGCCATCATCGAACACAATCTTGCTGTTCTTTGGCTCCATCACCTCACCTGTTTCCGCTGCATAGGCCACGATGCCGAACGAGTGCGCGACGGTTTCCGCCACCGCGTCAGCCGCAGGCTGGCCGTTTCGCTGGGACTTCCAAACCGCCGTGCCGCCGACCACCACGCCAAACGCACAGGCAACGGCCACGATCCGCTTAACCATGCCGAACCGGCGGCGCGGGGCGGCTGCCAAATGCTGCGGCATGTTCTGTTGCGCTTCCCGACGCACCTGACGCGCCGCTGCGAGGGTGCGCGCTTTCAGTTCATCGGGCGCTTTGATATCCTTCATTCGGTTCCAGTTGTTCCGATTGTCCATCGTCATTTCCCTCCAGTTCGAGTTTGAGTTTTTGACGCGCGCGGTGCAAGCGGGTGCGCACCGTCGCGGGGCGGCATCCTACCAGCGACGCGATCTCGTCCGTGCCGTAGCCCTCAACGTAGTGCAGCCAGACAACGGTACGCAAATCGTCAGGCAGCGCGCGCACCGCCTGCCAGAGTTCGTCGTGTCCATCGTGCATCGGAGCGGCGGCATCGGGCGCCGCTTCCAGCGGTGCGGTGCGTTTGAACCACGCCGAGCGGCACAAATCATTGCAGCAGTTGACCGTCACGCGCAGCAGCCACGCTTTCAGGTGCTCATCATCCCGGAAGTCGGTGGTGTCCCGCAGCAGCCGGAGAAAGACCTCCTGATACACGTCCTCCGCATCCGCGCGCCCACCCAGCCGACACAGCGCCAGCCGATAAACCGCGTCTCCGCAATGCTCCATCGCCTCACACAGAAATGCGTCCGAACGCAGGTTGGTTTGCATCTTGCTCCATCCTCCTTTCTGCCAACAACACGAACCAGACAGCCAGATTGTTCCCGTCAGAACCTTGCTTTTGGGGTTTTTGTTTTTCTATCGCCCAAGTTTGCTTGTATTGTGTAATTTATCAATTCGCAAATGGTTATTTTGAACAATAATTTTTTCGTTTTTTCGGAAATATTGAATAAATTTCATCTTGCGGTTTTATGTAAAATAACTATAATAGAATCATCAAATGAAAGTAAAGTCAGTCGCACGACAGGAAAAGGAGGTCATTCCCATGCGCAAGAAATTCTCTTATTTTGAAGCTCTCGGTCAGATGATGTCCGATGCCTACCGTGTCAACAGCGCGCTGTTCCATGTCGGTGTGGACTACTCTTCGCGCCGCGCTTCCCGCTAAGGCCGCGCGCTTTCCCCTTTTTTGATTATTTCCCAATTACCTTTTCTCTTTATACCATTCTCTTTCACGGGGCTGTCCACTGGGGGCAGCCCTTTCTCTTTGTCTTGCTGACAGCACAAAACCAAACGGGCGGCATCCTTCGATGCCGCCCGTTTGATCTTTTAGTTTATTTTGCAAAAAATTCCCGCGTCTGCTGTACGTTTTCGTCAATCGCGGCGCGCAGCGCCTCGGCTGACTCAAACCGTTTTTCCGGCCGCAGGAACTTGTGCAGCTCGACGTGAATCATCTTGCCGTACAAATCGCCCGCAAAATCGAGCAGATGCGGCTCAATAGTCGGTGCTCCACCGTCCAAAAAGGTCGGCTTGATGCCGATGTTGGTCGCGGCGATATAGCTCTTTTCGCCCACCAGCACCCGCGTCGCATATACGCCGTAAGGCGGCAGCGCCATTTCCGGCGGCAGCGCCAGATTGACGGTCGGCACCTTGAGTACGCTCGTGCCCACGCGGCGGCCGTGCTCCACTACGCCGGTCACGGTGTACGGATGACCGAGAAAGCGCGCCGCGCCCTCCATGTCGCCCTGCGAGATCAACTGCCGGATGTAGGTCGAGGAAACCACGATGCCGTCCACCTTGACATCCTCAATGCAGTCATAGCCGATGCCGGCCTTTTTGCATTCCTCCGCCATGCCCACGGCATTGCCCTGTCCCTTATAACCGAAGCGGTTGTTGCGGCCCGAAATGATCCAGCGCGCGCCGAACTGTCCGATCAGCATTTTATGGATGAAGTCGCGCCAGTCCATGTGCTGCATATGCTCGTCGAAGTGACCGAAAATGACCTCGTCCACACCGCCGAGCTTTTTGATCTCCTCGCGGCGATAGGCGTTGGCCGTCAGCAGCGGCACCTGCCGCCCCAGCACGACCGAATCCGGATGTACGTCAAAGGTAAACACCGCGCTCGTGCCGCCAATCTGCTTCGCGCGCTCGACCGCGCGCTCCATCAGCGCCTGATGCCCCAGATGAACGCCGTCAAAATAACCCAGCGCAATCGCGCGCGGCTTTTGATATTCCTGCATAGGGCTGCCCCCTTCTGAACCCCTGCCCGCTGGCAGGTCTGTTTTATCAAAAATTCTTGTAGACGAACAGGCCCAGCCCGCCCTTATCGAGCGCGCGCACCTGTCCGAGCATGAGAAAGCGATCGCCATGATAGACGCGGCACAGCGCGCCCTCGGTTTCGGGCAGTCCTGCCGCCTGCCGCGGAAAAACCACCGCGCCGCGCGCGATGCGTTCCGCGCCCTCGTCGGTCAGCGGGACCGCGGGGTGCTCGGCAAACAGGCCGTCCACCGGCAGCAGCAAATCCTGCACCGTACCGTCCTGCATCGCCCGCTCTACCTCGTCGAAGGTATGGCAGGCGTCCAGTGGATACGCGCCCGCGCGCGTGCGCACCAGACTGTGCATCACTGCCAGCGTGCCCAGCACCGCGCCCATATCGCACACCAGCGTGCGCACATAGGTACCCTTGCTGACGCACAGCCGCAGCGTACCCTGCTGGGATGCTTCGTCAAAGTCCGTGAGCGTCATCTCGCGCACGAAAATTTCACGCGCGGGCCGCTCGACCTCCTTGCCCTTGCGGGCGAGGTCATAGAGCTTTTGCCCATTCACCTTGACCGCCGAATACATCGGCGGCACCTGCTGCTGCGCGCCCAAAAAGCGCGCCGCCGCTTGTTCTACCTGCACGCGCGTCGCGGTTTGACCGCTGCGGCGCAGGATTTCACCCGTCACATCCTGCGTGTCGGTCTCAAAGCCCAGCGTAAAGCCCGCGACATATTCCTTATCCTGCGCGGCAGCGAAATCCGCCGCCTTGGTCGCCCCGCCGACGAACACCGGCAGCACGCCGGTTGCCAGCGGGTCGAGCGTGCCGCCGTGACCGATGCGGCGCGTGTGCAGAATGCCGCGCAGCTTGGCGACCACGTCATGCGAGGTAAAGCCCTGCGGCTTGTCCATCAGCAGGATGCCGCAAAGCTCACTTTGCTGCATGGTACTGCTCCTGCGCGGCTTTCAGAATGGCCGCTTTAGCCTCGTCCATGCCGCAATCGAAACTTGCGCCGGCTGCGCGGATGTGTCCGCCGCCGCCGCATTTCCTGCAAATCGCGGATGCGTCCATTTCCTTGGTCGTGCGCACCGAAGCCTTGACCGTGCCATCCTTGTTTTCGGTCAGCGTAATGCCGATCTGCACGCCCTCGATCTGGCGCGTGAGCGACGCGATCGAGTCCAGATCATCCATATCCGCGCCCGTGCGGTCAATGTCTGCGCGCCATAGCACCGCCACCGCAATGGCGCCGTCTTCATAGAACTCCATCGTGTCGAAGATGATGCGCTCCATCTGGAAGCGCGGCATGGTTTTGGTCTCGAACAGGGCGCGGTTGATCTCGCCCCCGTCGATACCTGCGGTCAGGCACGCCGCCGCAACCGCGTGGGTGTGCGCGGTCGTGTTGGAAAACTTAAAGCAGCCCGTATCGGTCGATACGCCGATATAAACGCACTCGGCAATGTCGGTGGTCAGCTTCACGCCCAACGCCATAATCACATCATACAGCACCTCGGCGCACGCGCCCGCATCCGGTCGGACGAGATTTTGCTTGCCGAAACCGAGGTTCGAGCGGTGGTGGTCAATCACCAGATCGACCTTGCCCTTGTACGGCTCCGCCGTATCCGGGAACAGCTTTTCCTCCGCAATATCGGTGGATACCACAAACTGCGGCTGAAAGCCCTCCGGCGGATAGCACGGCACGATCAGCGGCATATACCGCTTGGTGATCTCGGGGTTTTCCAGAATATACGCCGTCTTGCCGATCTGCCGCAGCGCGCGGCACAGCGCGCCCGCGCAGCCCGCGGTGTCGCCGTCCGGGCGGCGGTGGCTCAGGATGAGGATATCGTCCGCGCCTTGCAGCGCCGCGGCAGCGCCCGCAACGTCCACGGTCATTCCTCGTCCTCCCCTCCGAGCTTGCCCTCGTTTTTCAGTTCATGCAGCATTTTCGAAATGTGCGCGCCGTGCGTGATCGAATTATCCAGCTCGAACACCAGCTCGGGCGCATAGCGCAGCTGCACCTTGTGGCCTACCTCGCGCCGCAGCCAGCCCGCGGCGGATTTTAGGCCCTTCATAACCTCTTTGGCCTGCGCTTCGCTGCCCAGCACCGAAATATAGCACTTGGCATAGCGCAGGTCGTTCGTGACCTCGCAGTGCACGACCGATACCAGCCCGTTCTGCACGCGCGGGTCCTTGACTTCACGCATGGCTTCGGCCAGCGCCTTCATCACTTCTTCCGAAATGCGGTCAATTCGTGTAGACAAAATACATTCCTCCTTTATGAGGGATGGCCTTCTTTGCGGTGCACTTCCGCGCGCCGCGTTAATTCCGCTTTCTCGCCAGAGAAAGCGCAAAAAGCCGCGACATGTGCGTGGCTTTTTGCACCAGTGCGGCAAAAGTTTCGCATGTCGGAACTTTTGCCGCCCGTGCTGTGTCCGTGTCCCACACGGCACAGCGCCCTCGTTTGAAAGCGTGCTTTCAAACGAAACCCGTCAGGGTTTTACTTCTTCCATCACGAAGCATTCAATGATATCCTGCTCCTTGATGTCGTTATAGTTCTCGATGCTCATGCCGCACTCATAGCCGGACGCAACTTCCTTGACATCGTCCTTGAAGCGCTTGAGCGTGTTGAGGTGGCCTTCGTGGAACACGATGCCATCACGCACTACGCGCACCTCGGCGTTGCGCTGGATCTTGCCGTCCTGCACATAGCAGCCGGCAACCGCGCCCGCGCCCGTGATCTTGAATACCTGCCGCACTTCGGCGTGGCCGAGCACGACTTCCTTGAACTTGGGTTCGAGCATGCCCTTCATGGCCTGCTCCATTTCCTCGATCGCATCGTAAATTACGCGGTACATGCGCATATCCACGCCCTGCTGCGCAGCGGAGTCGGTGGCCGTACGGTCAGGACGCACATTGAAGCCAACAATGATTGCGCCGGATGCCGCGGCCAGCATAACGTCGGACTCGTTGATCGCGCCGACCGCACCGTGGATGACCTTGACGCGCACTTCGTCGTTCGAGAGCTTTTCGAGCGAGGAACGGATCGCCTCGACCGAACCCTGTACGTCGGCCTTGACGATGATGTTCAGCTCCTTCATCTCGCCTTCCTGAATGGAAGCAAACAGGTTATCCAGCGTGACCTTATGGAACTGCTTGTTGCGCTCTTCCTTCTCCTTGTCCTTGCGCTGTTCGACCAGCTCGCGCGCCATCTTCTCGTCGTCTACCGCGTCAAAGATGTCGCCCGCACCCGGCACCTCAGCCAGGCCGATGATCTCAACCGGCACGGACGGACCGGCTTCCTGGATTTTCTTTCCGTCGTCATTGGTCATAGCGCGCACACGGCCAACCGCCG
>DXDZ01000060.1 GCA_019115185.1 Candidatus Agathobaculum merdipullorum | reverse complement strand
GCGGCAACGACCCCGCTGTCCGAAACTGCATTCAACGCAATGAAACCGTGGCTGACCGAGTTTTATGGCAACCCGTCCTCGCTGTATCGCATCGGCCGCGAGGCCAAGATGGCGCTCAACGAGGCGCGCACGACGGTCGGCAAGTGCCTGAACGCGGCAGCGCCGGTCAACGAAGCCAACGACTATGCCCCGGGCGAAATCATCTTCACCGGCGGCGGCTCGCAGGCGGACAACCTTGCCATTCGCGGCTTTATGCATGGCCCGACGGCGAAGGGCCGCAAGCATCTGATTACCTCGAAAATCGAGCATCATGCGGTGCTGTACACCTGTGAAGCGCTGGAAAAAGAGGGCTATCGCGTCACTTATCTGGATGTCGATAAGGAAGGCCATGTGGACCTTGAGCAGCTCAAGCGGGAGCTGAGCGAAGATACTGCACTCGTTTCCGTGATGGCGGCGAACAATGAGATCGGCACCATCCAGCCGCTCAAGGAGATTGCGGCGCTGGCGCATTCGGTCGGCGCGAAGTTCCACACAGACGCAGTGCAGGCGGTGGGCCATATGCACATCGATGTGCAGGAAATGGGTATCGACATGCTGTCGCTGTCCGCGCACAAGTTCCGCGGCCCGCGCGGCGTTGGCGCGCTGTACCTCAAGAAGGGCATTGCGCTTGAGCCGCTGGTTTACGGCGGCGGACAGGAGCGCGGCCTGTGCTCGGGCACCGAGAACACCGCGGGCTGCATCGGCCTGGCGGCGGCGATGAAGGAAGCCGTTGAGGGTCTGGATGAGAAGATGGGCTATGTGGGGCGCCTGACGGACAAGCTGGTCAAGGGCGTGAGGGACAAGATCCCCTATACGCATTACACCGGCGATCCGGTGAACCGCCTGCCGGGTACGGCATCGTTCGTGTTCGAGGCGATCGAGGGCGAGGGCCTGATCCTGATGCTGGACAACATGGGCGTTTGCGGCTCGACCGGTTCGGCCTGCTCGACCGGCTCGCTCGACCCGTCCCATGTGCTCATGGCGATCGGCCTGCCGCATGAGATCGCGCACGGCTCGCTGCGCCTGACGCTCGGCGAGCAGAACACCGAAGAGGATGTCGATTATATCATCGAGACCGTGGCACAGGTGGTTTCCACGCTGCGTTCGATGAGCCCGGTATGGGAGAACGGCAAGCCCAACCTGACCGCAGCAAGCGAGCTGCACGAGCATCACTAAGATAGATTCAACAGAAAAAGGAGATTTTTTCTATGCAATACAGCGAAAAGGTACTCGACCACTTCACCCATCCCCGCAACGTGGGCGAGATTGAGGACGCAAACGGTGTCGGTGAAGTTGGCAACGCCAAGTGCGGCGATATCATGAAGATTTACCTCAAGGTGTCGGATGACGGCATCATCGAGGATGTCAAGTTCAAGACCTTCGGCTGCGGCGCGGCAATTGCGACCAGCTCGATGGCGACCGAGATGGTCAAGGGCAAGACGCTCGAAGAGGCGCTCAAGCTGACCAACAAGGCGGTTGCAGAAGCGCTGGATGGCCTGCCGCCGGTCAAGATGCACTGCTCGGTGCTCGCGGAAGAGGCGCTGCGCTCGGCAATTGCGGACTATTACAAGCGCATGGGCAAGGACCCGACCGAGATCCTTGGCTGCGACATGGATTGCGCCGCTTGCCACCACGAGCATGACGAACACGCGCATTAAGTTCTGAACACACGCATACAATGAGGGCAGATTGCAAAATCTGCCCTTTTGGCGTCTCCAAAGGAGGGGAGCAGCCCGGCATGACTGAAATAACTAAAAGTATAACTTTTCTAAATGAATACAAATCGTTAAAGCAAGCCGTGCAGCAAGGCAAAACGCCGCTGCTCGCGGTCGGCCTGTCTGCCATCCATAAGGCGCACCTCGCGGCGGCGCTCGGATTGGATACCGGCCGTCCGGTGTGCGTGCTGACGGATGACGACAGTGCCGCGGCGCGGTTTACGCTCGACCTGCAAGCCTTTGCGGAACGCGAGGTGCTGACCCTGCCCGCGCGCGAGCTGGTGATGGCGGATGTCGTAGGCGTGTCGCGCGGGTACGAGCAAAAGCGCCTTGCCGTGCTGGATGCGCTGCCGGATGCAGCTTTTTCGGTCGCATCCGTGCAGGCAGCGGTGCAGCGCACGCTGCCGCCCGACGCGCTGCAAAGCGCGGTGGTGGAGCTTGCCGTCGGACAAACTGTGTCGCTCGAAACGCTCACGCAGCAGCTCACCCGCGCAGGCTATGAGCGCTGCGTGCAGGTCGAGGGCATAGGGCAGTTCTCGGTGCGCGGCGGCATTCTGGACGTGTTCCCGCCGCAGGCGGCCAACCCTTACCGTGTGGAGTTCTGGGACGACGAGATCGACTCGATTGCGACCTTTGATGTGGGCAGCCAGCGGCGTTTGGAGACCGCTCAGACCCTGCGCTGCTTGCCGTGCATGGAGACGCTGCCTCACTTGGCGCCGGGCGGCGCAAAGGGGCTGGCAAAGGCCGTGCGTGGACTGCTTTCCACGCGCAAAAAGAAGCATCCCGACCTCGCTTCGCACATCGAACGCGATGCGGAGCGACTGGAAGAGACCGGCGCGCTGCCCGCAGCAGACAAATATCTGCCGCTCGTGTATCCGGAAATGGCAACCGCGCTCGATTATCTGCCGGAAAACGCAATCGTGCTGATTGAGGATACGCCGCGTCTGCGTGATGCGGTGCGCGACTTCACATCCCGCATTGCGGACGATGTGACCGCCCTGCTCGAGCGTGGTGAGATCGCCCCCGGACTGGACGGCTATGCGCTCGACTTTGCCGCGCTTGCTCGCACGCCGCACACCATCCTGCGGCTGGACAGCTTTTTAAACAACGTGTCTGAGCTCGCGCCGCAGCATTTGGAGAACTTTGTCGCAAACCAGATGAACGCCTACGGCGGCAATCTGGACATGGCGGCGGCTGATATCCGCGGCTACACCCAGCAGGGGCGCGCGGTCGCCGTGCTGTGCGGCAGTGCGCTGCGCTGTCAAAACATGTGCGACGCACTGACCGAAGCCGGCTTGACGGCAACCGTCAGCGACCTGTTGCCCAAGGGCGGGCAGGTGTGCGTGATGGAGGGCACGCTGTCCGCAGGCTTTGAGTATCCCGACCTCGGGCTGGTGGTCATCACCGAGGGACAGGTGCTCGCGCGGCGCAAAAAGACGCAGGTCAAAAAGTCCAACCGCGACCGCGTCAAGTCGTTTACCGACCTGACACCGGGCGATCTGGTCGTGCATGAGCACCACGGCATCGGTCGTTTTGTCGGCATGGAACGCATGACCGTGGACGGTGCGGAGCGCGATTTTATCAAAATCGCCTTTGCGGGCACGGATTTCTTGTATGTTCCGGCGACGTCACTCGATCTGATTTCTAAGTACATCGGTGGCGGCGAACCGGAAAAGGTGCGGCTCAACAAGCTCGGCGGCGCGGATTGGTCGCGCTCCAAAGCGCGCGCCAAAGCCGCGGCCAAGGAGCTGGCCGAGGGGCTTATCAAGCTGTATGCCGAGCGCGCCAAGGTCAAGGGCTTTGCCTTTCCGCAGGACGACGCATGGCAGCGCGAATTCGAGGAAGCCTTCCCCTATGAGGAGACTGACGATCAGCTGCGCTGCATCGCGGAGATCAAGATGGATATGGAATCCGATCGGCCGATGGACCGTCTGTTGTGCGGTGACGTGGGTTTCGGCAAGACCGAAGTTGCGCTGCGCGCGGTGATGAAGTGTGTGCTGGCAGGCAAACAGGCCGCCATTCTCGTGCCGACGACCGTGCTGGCGCGCCAGCATTACTTGACCGCCTTGCAGCGTTTTCAGGGGCATCCGGTCACGATCGAGCTGCTCACGCGCTACAAGACCGGCTCGGAGCAGACACAACTGCTTAAAAAGCTGGAGGCAGGTTCGGTCGATATCGTGATCGGCACGCATAAGCTGTTCAACAAAAAGATCAAGTTCAAGGACTTGGGGCTGCTCGTCGTGGACGAGGAACAGCGTTTTGGCGTATCTCACAAGGAGACGCTCAAGGAGCTTTCCAAAACGGTGGACGTGCTGACGCTGTCGGCCACGCCCATTCCGCGCACGCTCAATATGGCGCTGTCCGGCATCCGGGACATGTCCTCGCTGGAAGAGCCGCCGCTCAACCGCCATCCGGTGCAGACGTTCGTTTTGGAGCAGAATGACGGCGTGCTGCTGGATGCGATCCGACGCGAACTCGCGCGCGGCGGACAGGTATATTATCTGCACAACCGTGTCGAGTCGATTGCGCGGTGCGCGAACCTGCTCCAGCAGCGCCTGCCGGACGCACGCATCGGCATTGTGCACGGCAAAATGACGCAAAAAGAGATCACCGCCGCGATGAACGCAATGGCCGAGGGCGAGACCGACATTCTGGTCTGCACGACCATCATCGAGACAGGTATCGACATTCCGAACGCCAATACGCTGATCATTGAGAACGCGGACAACATGGGCCTTGCCCAGCTGCATCAGATCCGCGGGCGCGTCGGTCGGTCGAGCCGCCATGCTTACGCCTATTTGTGCTACCGGCGCGGCAAAGCGCTCTCCGAGATCGCGCAGAAGCGGCTTTCCGCCATCCGTGAGTTCGCGGCGTTTGGTTCGGGCTTCAAGATCGCCATGCGTGATCTGGAAATCCGCGGCGCGGGCAACGTGCTCGGCCCGGAGCAGTCCGGCCACATGATGAGCGTGGGATATGACCTGTACCTCAAGCTGCTGGAAGAGGCCGTGCAGGAAGAAAAGGGCGAAACGCCCAAGCCGCGCGTGGACTGCGCAGCCGAACTGCTGCTGAGCGCCAACCTGCCGTCCGATTATGTGCCGGATGCGGGTCAGCGCGTGGATTTGTACCGCCGTATTGCGCTCATCCGCACGGAAGAGCAGAAGAGCGACATGCTTGACGAGCTGATCGACCGCTTTGGCGAGCCGCCGAAGGAAGCGATCGCGCTGCTGGACATCGCGCTGCTGCGCAGCCGCGCGAGCGAGCAGGGTATTTCCGAGATCAAGGAGCAGGACGGCCGCCTGCTGCTGACCTTTGCGCAGACCGACTTTGCCCGCCTGTCCGCCCTGTGCGGGGACGAGTCATTCCGCGGCCGCCTGCTGCTCAATGCAGGTTCAACGCCCTATCTGTCGCTGCGGCTGAATAAGGGTGAAGCGCCGCTTTCCATGGCGGAAACGCTGGTCGGCAAGTACGCACAGACCGCATAACGCAAAAAACACCCGATGGGACAGGGTTCCCATCGGGTGTTATATATTTTCAGCCAGCCCGGTTTATGGCGTCCAGAATGTCCGACATCGTTTGGTTGAGTTCGTTTATGTCGAGATCATAGCGCTTGCCGGAGAAGTAATAGGCCGTGTCGGAGGTGGCACGGTACTTGACCCATTCGGTCACATCCACCGAATCCATGCCAACTGGGAAATCATAGGAAAGACGCGACATCGAAAGCGTGTCCTTGGAGGCATCGCGTATGGATACGCTCATACAGGGAAGCACAGGTGTGATGTACACATCTCCCGCTTTTCTTGCACCGCCGGCCAGCCAGCGGTCGGTCTCGGTCAGCGCGCCCATATCGACGAGATCGCTCAAAAAGGACTGGTATTCGTCATAGGTCATGTCATCCGTGTCGTATTTTTCGCTCAGTTCCTTGAGCTGTTCATCGGTCAGCGCATCCAGCCCCGCAGACGGTTCGCGCTGCTCCAGCTGCTCCAGCTTATTTTTTGTAAAGGCTGCAAAATCATCCTTGTATTCGTCCTTGAGCGTTGCGATCGGCAGCTTATTGCCGTTTTCCATCGTATGCGTCGTGACATTGAACCAGTTGCTTTGGAAACCTCCGATTGTCATAAACTCTCTTCCTTCCTTTGGTGATTGTAAAACGTAAAATGCCATATACTATACATATCGTCTGCAAAGTGTTGAGAGATAATAGGGGGCAGGACGGCGGCTTGACTTTTACACAAATTGTTGCTATACTGGCACTGTAATATAGAAACGTATGCAAAGACGCGGGAAAAGTAACCGTTTTTCAGACGCGCTCAAGAGAGAAGCCCCTTGGCTGAAAGGGCTTTGCGCGCAGGGCGGCGAAGTGCGCCCGCCGAGCATCGGGGTCAAACGCCCCGCGGGACGCACCCGTTATCCTGCACCCGAGTGAAAAACAGGAGTGGAACCGCGACGTAACGCCGCCTCTTTGACAAAAAGAGGCGGCTGTATTTTTGTAAAATTATCTCGATAAAGGAGAGTGTCATATGAAACTGTACAACACCCTGACCCGCCAGAAGGAGGAGTTCGTCCCGATCACGCCGGGCGAGGTCAAAATGTATTCCTGCGGCCCGACCGTGTATAACTATTTCCATGTCGGCAACGCGCGCCCGTTCATCGTGTTCGACCTGCTGCGTCGCTACTTTGAGTACCGCGGCTACAAGGTGCAGTTTGTCCAGAACTTCACCGACATTGACGACAAGGTGATTAACAAGGCCAACGAAGAGGGCGTGGACTTCAACGTCATCGCTGACCGTTATATCAAGGAGTATTACACGGATGCGGATGGGCTGGGCATCGGCAAGGCGACCGTGCATCCCCGCGCCACCGAGACAATGGACGCGATTATCGACATTGTGCAGAAGCTGCTCGACAACGGTCACGCCTACCTTGCGCCGAACGGCGATGTGTATTTCCGCACCAAGTCCGATCCGGACTACGGTAAGCTCTGCCATCAGCCGATGGAGGAGCTGCAGGCGGGTGCGCGCATCAGCGTAGGCGAGCAGAAAGAGGACCCGATGGACTTCGCGGTCTGGAAGGCAGCAAAGCCGGGCGAACCCGCGTGGGATACGCCGTGGGGCAGCAAGGGCCGTCCGGGCTGGCATATCGAGTGCTCTGCAATGGTCAACAAGTACCTCGGCCCGACGATCGATATTCACTCCGGCGGCCTTGACCTGATTTTCCCGCACCACGAGAACGAGATCGCGCAGTCCGAGTGCGCCAACGGCTGTGCCTTCGCGCATTACTGGCTGCACAACGGCTTTTTGACCATCGACAATGAGAAGATGTCCAAATCCAAGGGCAACTTCTTCATGGTGCGCGACGCGGCAAAACAGTTCGGCTATGAAACCATTCGTATGTTCATGTTGTCCGCACACTACCGTACGCCGCTCAACTACTCGGCGGAGTCGCTGGAGATGAACAAGGCATCGCTCGCGCGCCTGTACGAAGCGCGGAACAACATGGAATTCCGCATCGAAAAGGCCGAAGGCGACACCATGACCGCGGAAGAGACGGCCAAGATGGAAGCGCTTGCGGCGTACAAGCAGAAGTTTATCGACGCGATGGACGACGATCTCAACACTGCGGACGCACTTTCCGCAATCTTTGAGCTGACGCGCGAGATCAATGCATGGATGGGCGCGCATCAGGACGCGACAAAGGCGTTCCTGACCGCAGCGCACGACCTGTTCATGGAGCTGACCGGCGTTCTGAACCTTGTACAGAAGCGCGACGACGCGGTTGACCCGGACGCAGACAAGATCGAGGCGCTGATTGCGCAGCGCGCAGCGGCCAAGAAGGAAAAGAATTTCGCGGAAGCCGACCGCATCCGCGACGAGCTGGCTGCAATGGGCGTGACCATCAAGGACACCCGTCAGGGCACCCAGTGGAGCCGCGCATAAAACCCAATACAAACGGCCACCCTGAGAACGGTTTCTCAAGGTGGCCGTGTTGTTTTATCGTCGCTTATGCGCCGGTGATACGGGCGATGTGCAGCGTCAGGCACAGTAGCTCGTTTTTCCCGGCGTCAAAGCTGTACTCTTCTGAAATCATGCGGCAGATGGCCTGCGCGCAGGCAAATGCGGCGGGATATTTTTCCTGTACCGGAGGCAGCAGGTCGGCGTCGCGGTCGCCGTAGCTCTGTCCGGCGGCGATGCGGCGCGCCAAGAATTTTAAATGCGCCACAAAACGGTAAAAATCGACCGAATTCCGATCTGGCTCTGCGCCGCATTGCTCCCGTACCAGCTCGAACACCCGCTGCATCAGACAGGTCATGTCGTAAACCTCGGGGAATTCACCGCCGCCTTCCGCGTTGACGAAATGCATGGCGATAAAGCCCGCTTCATCTTCGTCAAATGCGATATCTGTTTCCTCCCGGATGAGATCGACAGCGGCGCAGCCCGCGCGGTATTCCTCCGGATAAAACTGCCGAATATCCCATAAAAGCGGGTTGGACAGCTCGATGCCCTGTTTATGCCGTTCGATCGCGGCGGAAATGTGATCGGGCAGGGTAACATAAATGCTGTCCGACAGCGTCGCGCCCAGCGTGCTCTTGGCATGGTCGATGATGCGCTCGCTGAGCAAAAAATGCGGCAGAGGAATACTCGTCAGCAATTGCTGGAAGCGGTCGGACAGTTGTTCGGCATGCAGCGTAAAGCGCTTTTCAATCAGGTCAGCGGGGGCGCTGTCGCCGGTACGGCGGCCGAACCCCAAGCCGCGCCCCATCAGCACGGTTTCCTCGCCGTTTTCATCCAGCGCAATGACCACATTATTGTTCAGCACTTTTTGAATCTGCATGCTTTCGCCTCCTTTTCATCCGCGGCAAAGCGCGTCAAGCGCTTCCCGCGCTTTGCGCACCGCGTTTTCGTCGCACTGCCAGCGTGTAAACTCGCTGATGCCTGGCAGCCCCATCGGGACGCCTGCACGGCGGAAAACCATGCCGCTGTCCAGTGTGCGTTTGGCGGAAAGATGAAACGCATCCGCGCCGGTCTGTGGCTGCAACATCCGAATGACCTGTGCGTTCACGCCTGCACCGATCAGAATTTGCGGCCGCCCCTTGGCGGCCGTGACCAATTCCCGCAGCAGTGCAGCGCCATCGACGCAGCTCGCCTGTTGGCCCGAGGTCAAAATGGTGTCCACCCCGAGCTTCCGCGCGGTTTCGAGCGCCTCAAACGGGTCGCGGCATACGTCAAACGCGCGGTGCAGTGTCACGCCGATGCCGTCCGCAAGCTCGATGAGCCTTGCCATGCGCGCTTCGTCTAGCGTGCCGTCCGGACGGAGAATGCCGATGACCACACCATCCACGCCGAGCGCACGGAAGCGGCGTACCTGCCGCTGCAACAGCTCATATTCTTCGTCCGAATAGAGAAAATCTCCGAAACGCGGGCGCAGCAGCACCCGAATGGGAAGGTCCACCCGTTCGCGCACCATGCGGAACAGGTCTTCATCCGGCGAGGTGCCGCCGATAATCAGATCGGCGCACAGTTCCAGCCGCATTGCGCCGCCGCGCGCGGCAAGCTGAGCCGACTCCACCGAATCGACGCATACTTCCAGCACCTGTGCCATATCAGCCGCCTCCTGTTCTCTTTCCATATATTGAAACAAGTATACCATGCATCCCGCGCGGCGGTCAACGATGCGCGGACGGACCTGCTAAAAAAGTGCAAAGATTGGTTTTCCCCTGTCAGAGATATTGCTTTTTCGCCGGCAAACCGCTATAATCGCTATATAATACTGTACCCTGTAAAAAGAGAGATCGGAGGCGCACCATGCGCATCATTATTGTAGGCTGCGGCAAGGTCGGTTCGGCACTGGCCGAGCAGCTTTCCGCGGAAGGACACGATCTGACCTTGATCGACCTGTCCGAGCGTCGGCTCACCGAGCTGACCAACACACTGGATTTGACCTCGGTGACCGGCAGCGGAACCAGCTATCATGTATTGGAGGAGGCCGGCGTGCGGGAAACCGACCTGCTGATCGCAGTCACGACGCATGACGAGATCAACCTGCTCTCCTGCCTGATTGCAAGCAAGGCGGCGGGCTGCCACACCATCGCGCGTGTGCGCGATCCGGAATATGTGTCTGAGATCGGCTTTATCCGGGATGAGCTCGGCCTGTCCATGGTCATCAACCCGGAAATGTCCACAGCGCGTGTGGTTTCGCGCCTGATTCGTTTTCCGTCGGCCATCGGCGTGAGCACCTTTGCCAAGGGACGTATCGAGTTGCTTGACATCCGCATTCCCGATGGTTCGCGGCTGAATGGTATGGCGGTATGCGAGGTCAATCCATTGCTGCGCACCAATGCACTGCTCTGTATGGTGCGCCGGGAGGGGCAGACTTTTATTCCGAAGGGCGATTTCATCCTGCATACGGGCGATGATGTGACCGTGATCATTCCGCCGCGCGAGCAGGGGGACTTTTTCCGTCAGATTGGTGTTCCAAACGATCATATCCGTTCGGCAATGCTGATTGGCGGCGGAAAAATTTCCTTCTTCCTGGCGAAAATGCTGATTGACAGCGGTATTTCGGTCAAAATTATTGAAAACCGGTTGGAGCGCTGCGAGGCGCTGTCTGAAATGCTGCCGGGCGCGACCATTATTCACGGCGACGGCACCGACCGCGACTTGCTTGACGAAGAGGGCCTTGCCAAATGCGAGGCATTTGCCGCGCTGACCGGTATGGACGAGGAAAACATCCTGCTTGCGCTGCATGCAGGTCGGCATTCCAAGGCTAAGCTGTTCACCAAGGTCAACCGCGTCAATTTTGAGGAGGTTATCTCAAGCCTGCCCATCGGCACGGTCATCCGGCCCAAGCAGACAACGGCGGAGCTGATCGGCCAATACACCCGTGCGATGCAGAACTCCATGGGCTCGAATGTGGAAACGCTGCACCAGCTGGGCGGTGCGGAAGCGCTGGAATTCCGCGTAGCGGCGCATGACCTGATCGGCGTGCCGCTGCAGGATATGCCCATCCGGCCGGATGTGCTGCTGTGCTGCATCAACCGCAAGGGCCGCCGCATCATTCCGCGCGGCCGCGATGTGCTGCGCGAGGGCGATACCGTGATCGTGGTCTCCACGCGGCGCGGCATGAACGATTTGCAGGATATTTTCCAGCCGGAGACGGCGGAGGGTGTACAGCAATGAACTATGCTATGGTGCGCTATCTGATCGGCTGGATGCTGGGCGTAGAATCGCTGTTCCTGCTTTTGCCGATGCTGACCGCCATCCTGTACCGCGAACCCGTTGTGATGGCTTATCTGGCAGCCGCCGTAATTTGTCTGGCGTTTTCCGCGCTGTTTTGCCATAAAAGACCGGAAAATACCCGTTTTTACGCCCGAGAGGGCTTTGTCACCGTGGCGCTGTGCTGGATTGTGCTGGCACTGACCGGTGCGCTGCCGTTTTTGTTCAGCGGGGAGATCCCGTTTGTTGTGGACGCGCTGTTTGAAACCGTTTCCGGTTTCACTACCACGGGAGCTACCATTTTAAGCGATGTGGAAGCGCTTTCGCACGCTTCGCTGCTGTGGCGCAGCCTGACCCACTGGGTCGGCGGCATGGGTGTTTTGGTGTTCATGCTGATCGTGCTGCCGCTGGCCGGTGGACAGACCATTCACCTGATGCGTGCGGAAAGCCCCGGCCCGTCGGTCAGCAAGCTGTCACCCCATCTGCGTGACACCGCAATGTACCTGTATGCCATCTATTTCGGTATGACCGTGCTGGAGATCGTGCTGCTGATGGTCGGCGGCATGCCGCTGTTTGACGCAGCCTGCACATCCATGGCAACCGCAGGCACGGGCGGTTTCGGCATCTGGAACAGCTCGATTGCCTATTACGACAGCTATTATTTGCAAGGCGTCGTGACCATTTTCATGATCCTGTTTGGCATTAACTTCAGCGTTTATTTCCTGCTGCTGACCAAGCGCTGGAAAAATGCCTTCCGCATCGAGGAGGTGCGCGTCTATCTGGGTGTGATTCTCGCCTCTTCCGTGCTGATTGCCATCAACGTCCGGCCGATGTTCTCGAGCTTTTTCCAGAGCTTCCACCATGCGGCCTTTCAGGTGGCATCCATCATCACCACCACCGGCTTTTCCACCGTGGACTTTAACCAGTGGCCGGCGTTCAGTAAGGCGCTGCTGGTATTGCTTATGTTTATCGGCGCGTGCGCCGGTTCAACCGGCGGCGGCATGAAATGCTCGCGCATCCTGCTCATGTGCAAGAGTATTCGCAAGGAAATGCAGTTCCTTATTCATCCGCGCGCGGTGCGTGTCAACAAGATGGACGGCCGCCGCGTGCAGCACGAGGTCATGCGCTCGGTTAACGTGTTCATGATCGCCTATATTTTGCTGTTTATCCTGTCGGTGCTGCTGCTGTCGATTACCAACGAAGAGCTGATTACCAACTTCACCGCAGTGGCCGCGACACTCAATAACGTCGGCCCCGGTTTGGAACTGGTCGGCCCGGCGGCAAACTTCGGCTTTTTCTCGCCTCTGAGCAAGATTGTTCTGATGTTCGATATGCTCGCAGGCCGTCTGGAAGTGTTCCCGATGCTGCTGCTGTTCGCCCCGGCGACATGGCGCAGAGAAAAGTGAATCAATGCAGAAAAACGCCCGCGAAAGCGGGCGTTTTTGTTATTTGTCATTCGATGGGTTCTCTGATGGTTTCTGAAGTCAGCACGCTCTCGGCCGTGTACTCCGCCTGATAGACGCACACACCAAGTGCATCAAACCGCTGCTCAAGGCGGCTTTGCAGCACACCGTTTTGATAATAAGTATAGCTGCTGGCTGTGCCGTCTGCACTGTCGATGTACTGGAAGGTAGTTTCACGGCGCTCGCCGTCTCTGTCCACAAGGCTGTGGACAAGCCGGTCTTTGTCGTCGTAGGCATAATCCGCGATGGCCGAGTAGCCGCCAAAGTTTATTTCGCTATGGATCACGCGGTTTTTATCGTCCAGAATGTGATTGTCCTCTTCCATGACCGCGCCGTCTGCATCGTACACGGTCACCGCCGCGCGCGTCGTGCCGTCCGGCTGCGGCTCATAGGTGCGTTCGCTCTTTGTGCTGATTTCGTCTCCGCTGCGAGTCTCCGAGCTGATTTCGCGGCCCTCTTCGTCAAAAACTGTGTTCACCTCAGTCAGCAGTGCGCCGTCCAGATACATGACGCCGCGTACACGGTTGCCCGCGCTGTCATATTCATTCAATGTGAGCGCGATTTTGCCACCCGCATCGGAAAAGATCGCAATCACGCGCCCCGCCGGGTCGCAGGCTTCATACGAAACCGACTCCGACCAGTCCTTGCCGTCGTCTCCCGGCAGCGCTCCGCCCGTCATCTCGCGCAGCACGACCTGATTGAGCCGCATGGTCTCCTGATAATACCGCGTATCTCGCGGCAGCGCGGCTTTGAGGTCATCGAGCGTTGCGATCTGCGTGCCGTCGATCGGCTGCACTGCTTCCTGAAAAGCTGCGGTAGCGCCGGTGATGACCGCCGCCATCACCACGCCTGTCAGTAGTCGCTTGATACCGTTTTTCATCGTGATCCCCCCGTTCTCTGTCCTAAAAAAGCCGCAAGGGCATGCGTCGGAAACCGGCGCACGCCCTTGGCTGAATACGAATCTTTACTTGACGATTTCCTTGGCAGCAGCGACCAGCGCCTCTACCTTGGCAGCGGCGTCTGCCTTGCTGTCGCCCTTGGCCATGATGTAAACCTTGACCTTGGGCTCAGTGCCGGACGGACGGATGATGAACGTCGTGCCGCCCGCCAGCTCGTAGTACATCACGTTCTGACCCTTGAGCTCCATCTGCTCGACCTTGCCGTCCGCCATGCAGGTGCGCGTGCCGGGCATGTAGTCGCGGGTGTACTCGATCGGATCTGCGCCGACCTTGGTCAGCGGCTTTTCGCGCAACTCGGCCATCAGTTCCTTCATGCGCTGCAAACCGGACACACCGGGCATGGTGATCGAGATGGTCTGCTCGCAGTAGTAGCCGTACTTTTCGTACATTTCTTCCATTGCGTCGTACAGCGTCTTGCCCTGTGTGCGGTAATAAGCTGCCATTTCCGCGATCAGCATGGAAGCGGTGACAGCGTCCTTATCGCGCGCGTAATCGCCGCACAGGTAGCCGTAGGATTCCTCAAAGGCGAAGATATACTGGTGCGAGCCGGTTGTCTCGAATTGCTTGATCTTCTCGGCGAGGAACTTAAAGCCGGTGAACGTCTCAAAGCACTCCACGCCGTTCTTGTTGGCTGCCGCGCGTGCCATTTCAGTGGTCACGATGGACTTCAAAACCGCCGGATGTTCCGGCATGGTGTTCGTCAGCTTCTTGGCGGTGATGATGTAGTCGGTCAGCAGCACGCCCACCTGATTGCCCGACAGGGTGACATAGTCGCCGGTCTTGTCCTTGAGGACGATACCGGTGCGGTCAGCATCCGGGTCGGTGCCGATAATGAGGTCGACGTTGTTCTGCTTAGCCAGCTCGATGGCAAGATTGAAGCCTTCCTTGTATTCCGGGTTCGGGTTCTTGACGGTCGGGAAGTCGCCGTCAATCTTCATCTGCTCGGGTTCGCAGAGGATGTGCTTGTAGCCCAGACGGCGCAGAATCTCAGGTACCAGACGGTAGCCCGCGCCGTGGAACGGCGTGTAAACCAGCTTAAACTCGTCTGCAACCTGCTTGACGCAATCCGGGTTGACCGCAACCTTGATGACCTCGCCGAGATATGCCTCGTCGGCTTCCTTGCTCAGAATGCGGATCATGCCGTCCGCAACCGCCTTGTCATAGTCCGCCGTCTTGACGCCGGTGAAGATATCGGTCGCCGCCATCTCCTTGGCGACTACGTCCGCTTCAGCGGGCGGCAGCTGTGCGCCGTCCTCCCAGTAGACCTTATAGCCGTTGTACTCCTTGGGGTTGTGGGACGCGGTGATGTTGATGCCCGCGATGCAGCCATAGTGGCGGATCGCAAATGACAGCTCGGGCGTCGGGCGCAGTTCATCAAACAGCAGCGCTTTGATGCCGTTGGCCGCCAGAATGCAGGCCGACTGCCGGGCAAACTCGGGCGAAAAATGGCGGCTGTCATAGGCGATCGCAACGCCGCGATCCATCGCAGCCTGTCCGTTCGAGACGATCAGCTTGGCAAGGCCCTGTGCGGCCTGTCCGACCGTGAAGCGGTTCATGCGGTTCAGGCCGATGCCCAGCACACCGCGCAGGCCCGCTGTACCGAACGACAGGGGCGCGAAAAAGCGGCTCTCGATCTCCTCGTTGTTTCCTTCTACCGCACGCAGCTCTGCGCGCTCATCATCTGAAAGCGCGTCGCTTTCCAGCCAGCGCTTGTATTCCGACATATAATCCATTGGAATTCACCTCATCCTGATATTTGGCTAAAGCCACTATCTAAATTATACAATATCTGTCTGTCAATGCAAGGGGTTTTGCGCGAATTCGTGCATATCACGATGCACTCCGGCATCTTTTCACAAAATAAAGAGCGTGTTTTTGTGCATTTTATTCTATGCCGGTGCGACCGGCCAAGCTGACAAATTTTTTGTTCATGTTCTGTGCAAAATGCCGCAGGGGACGCATATCCATGCTTGTACTGCGCGGGAAAATGCGGTATACTTCAATATATATGAAATTGACAGATAGAGGGGTTATCCTATGAAGCTGAAAACCCGGCTGGCCGTTGCGGTGTGTAAGGCCTCGGGCGCGGCTCTGCGCAAACTCGGGCGCGGCGGCACCAATCTGCCTGGCAAGCTCGCGCTGCGGATCGATAAAAATATTCTGGGGGAGCTGTCGCGCGGCGTCAAGGTCACGGTCGTGACCGGCACCAACGGCAAAACCACCACCTCGCGCATGATTGAGCAGGCGTTTGCCGACGCGGGGCTGAAATACTTTTCCAATAAGTCGGGCGCAAATCTTCTGACCGGTATCATCGCGGTATTTGCGCAGCACAGCACGCTTTCGGGCAAGTGTCCGTACACCCACGCGCTGATCGAGTGCGACGAAGCCGCGTTCCGCAAAACGAGCGAGTTCCTGCCGGTCGAATGTCTGGTGGTCAACAATGTTTTCCGTGACCAGCTGGACCGCTATGGCGAGATCACGCACACCCTGAACGCCATCCGCGAGGGCATCACCCATGTGCCGGATGCGACGCTGTGCCTGAACGCGGATTGCTCGCTGACCGCCTCGCTCGCGGAGAAAATCCCGAATAAGGTGCTGTGGTTCGGCGTCAATGTGCCGATCTACGAAAATGCGGCGCATGAACTGTCCGACGCGCCCTATTGCATCCACTGCAAGACCGAATATCAGTATGACTACATCACCTACGGTCATCTGGGCGGCTTTCACTGTCCCAAGTGCGGTTATCACCGGCATGAGCCGGATGTCGCAGTGACGAAAATCCTGTCCGCGGGTGCGGATTCATCGGATATCGAGCTTTCCATCTGCGGTCATATGCACGAGGTGCACGTCAACCTGCCGGGCGGCTACAACATCTATAACGCGGCGGCGGCCGCAGCGGTGTCGCATGTCGTCGGCATCGACGAGGAAACCGCGGTCAGCGCGCTCGGCCAGTTTGAGTGCGGCTTCGGCCGCGCCGAGCAGTTCACGCTCGGCAAGGCACAGGCGCGTATGATGCTGGTCAAAAACCCGGCTGGCTTCAATCAGGTCATCAACCTGATCGCGCATGATAAGGGCACCTGTAAGCTGGCGTTTCTGCTCAATGACCGCTTTGCGGACGGCACGGATATCAGCTGGATCTGGGACGTGGATTTTGAGGCGCTGGCTGAGCAAGAAGCACGGTTTACGCGGATTTTGGTCTCGGGTGTGCGCGCAGACGATATGGCGCTGCGCCTGAAATACGCAGGCTTTACGACCGACCGCATCGAGGTCATCCGCGAGTACGATGCGCTGCTCGAACAGGTTGGCGCGGACGAGACGCCTGCGTTCCTGATGCCGACCTATACGGCGATGTTCGACCTGCGCGGCGAGATCGCCAAACACACCGACGTAAAAGCGTTTTACGAATAAGGGGGAGGGGACAACATGCAACTGAATATCTGCCACCTGTACCCCGATATTTTGAATCTGTACGGCGACCGGGGCAATATCATCACCATGAAGCGGCGGCTGGAAGCCCGCGGCATCGGGGTCACGATCGAGGAATGCTCGATCGGTCAGCCGATCGACATCGACAAACATGATATTTTCTTCATCGGCGGCGGGCAGGACTTCGAGCAGGAGGTGCTGCTGCGTGATCTGGCATCCGGCAAGGGCCGCGATATCTGCACGGCGGTCGAGGAGGGCAAGGTGTTTCTCGCCATCTGCGGCGGCTATCAGATGTTAGGGCAATACTACAAAACGTGGGACGGCAATCAGCTGGACTTCATCGGGGCAATCAATGTTCATACAATTGGCGCAAAAGAGCGCATGATCGGCAACTATATGTACCGCACAACGCCGGAAAGCGGCGAAACGATTGTGGTGGGCTTTGAGAATCACTCGGGCAAGACCTATCTGGGTGAGGATGTGGCTCCGCTGGGCATGATGCTTAAGGGCTATGGCAACAACGGAGAGGACCAGACCGAGGGTGCGCGCTACAAAAACGTGTTTGCGACCTATTCGCACGGTTCTCTTTTGCCCAAGAATCCCGCGCTTTGCGACTTTATCCTGCACACTGCGCTGCGTTACAAATATGGTAATGACGAACCGCTTTCGCCGCTTGACGATACGCTGGAGAATCGCGCGCACGAGTATATGGAGGAACGGCTGCGCCACGGCTGATGCACGGATATTGACTTTATCCACCGCATATGGTATCATAAGCGGTAATAAGGGAGTAGTCGGCGCGGAATTGTTCCATCCGCGCGGCAGGACCAACATACTGAGGAGGACGCTTCTCTGGTTTTGCATGAAATGACGAGACTTATCTGTTTTTACGGCGGATGGGTCTCTTTTTTTATGCCCGTTCGGCGCTGTAACCGACAAGGAGGACAAGAAAAATGGGTTTGCTGGAGTTATTTATCATTGCCGTCGGGCTGTCGATGGATGCCTTTGCGGTGTCCATCTGTAAAGGACTGAGTGTGCGTACGCTGCGCCCGCGTCACGCATTGATTACAGGCGCGTATTTCGGCGGGTTTCAGGCGCTGATGCCGCTTATTGGGTTTGTGCTGGGCGTGCGCTTTCAAACGCTGATTACAAGCGTGGATCACTGGATCGCGTTTGTGCTGCTTGCGCTGATCGGCGGAAATATGGTGCGTGAGTCGCGCGACACCGACGAGGAAAATTTGAGCGATTCGTTTTCTTTCGCCACGATGCTGCCGTTGGCGGTTGCCACCAGCATTGACGCGCTGGCCGTCGGCATCACCTTTGCATTTTTGCAGGTGGATATCATCCCCGCGGTGTGCCTGATCGGTGCAACGACCTTTGTCCTGTCCTGCCTGGGCGTCAAGGTCGGGCATGTGTTCGGCGCAAAGTATAAATCGCGCGCGGAGCTGTTCGGCGGCGTGGTGCTCATTCTAATGGGCCTGAAAATCCTGCTCGAGCATCTGGGCGTGCTGGGCTGACAAAAAAGGACGCTGTCAAGCGTCCTTTTTTTGCGCCATAAGGCACATATACAATAGATTTTCGGGCAGTATTGCCCGAAAATCATAAAAAGGCAGGACATGTGCCTGCCTTTTTATACAAGGGAATGATTTTGTGTGCCGCGCGCGGCGCACAAATATCATGTGGTTGGCTTTGTCCGGGCGTTTGCCCGGCAAAGCCTCTTTCGTTTGAAAGCGTGCTTTCAAACGAAGTAATTAAAATGCAAAGTTGGTCTTTACACGCCAGATGTTCTGTGCATACTCGGCTACCGAGCGATCGGCTGCAAAGCGGCCGGAGTTTGCAATGTTCATCAGCGACATATAGTTCCAGTTCTCCGGGTGGCGGTACATCTCGCTGACGCGCTCCTGTGCGATCGCGTAGGAGGAGAAGTCCTTCAGGCTCATGTAGCGGTCCGCCGGGCCGCCGTTGCCGCCGTGCAGCAGCAGGTTAGCAATGTCGGTGTAATCCACGCCGTCGCCAAAGCCGTTGATCATGTGGTCAAGCACACGCTTGATGACCGGATCGTTCTGATAAATCAGCATCGGCTCGTAGTTGCCGGACGCTGCCAGCGCTTCTGCTTCCGGGGTCTCCATGCCGAAGATGAAAATGTTCTCGCGGCCAACTGCCTCGCAGATTTCGACGTTTGCGCCGTCCATCGTGCCGATGGTGAGTGCGCCGTTCATCATGAACTTCATGTTGCCCGTGCCGGATGCTTCCTTGCCTGCGATGGAGATCTGCTCGGAGACCTCAGCTGCCGGCATAATCATCTCAGCGAGCGACACCTTGTAGTCCTCGATGAACACGACCTTAAGCTTGTCGCCGATGTCCGGGTCGTTGTTGATCATGTTGGCAATGGAGTTGATCAAACGGATGGTCTTTTTCGCCACTGCGTAGCCCGGTGCGGCCTTGGAGCCGAAGATAAAGGTGCGCGGCACGAAGTCCATGCCCGGATTGTCCTTCAGCTTGTGGTACAGCGAAATGATGTGCAGGATGTTGAGCATCTGGCGCTTATACTCGTGCAGACGCTTGACCTGTACGTCAAAGATCGAGTCCATATTGACCTCGATGCCGTTGTGCTCCTTGATATAGTTCGCCAGACGCTGCTTGTTGTCGCGCTTGATCTCGCCCAGACGCTGGAGCAGCACCTTGTCGTTGCCGTAGTTGGCGAGCACCTGCAGCTCGGACGGATGCTTGCGGTAGCCTCTGCCGATCTTGCTCTCGATCAGTTCAGCCAGCTCCGGGTTTGCCTCGCACAGCCAGCGGCGATGCGCAATGCCGTTGGTGACGTTGCAGAACTTGGAGGAGTAAATCTTGTAGAAATCATTGAATACACGGTCCTTGAGGATCTCGGAGTGCAGCGCGGAAACGCCGTTGATCGAGAACGAACCTGCGATCGCCAGATGTGCCATGCGGACGGTGTTGTCAGAGACGATGGCCAGCTTGGAGATCTTCTGGAAGTCGTTCGGGAAGTAGTTCCACAGCTCCTTGCAGAAACGCTCGTTGATTTCATAGATGATCTGCATGATGCGGGGCATCAGCTCCTGCACCAGCGATACCGGCCAGCACTCAAGCGCCTCGGGCATAACCGTGTGGTTGGTGTAAGCAACCGACTGGCTGGTGATGTTCCATGCATTCTCCCAGCTCATGTCGTTCTCGTCCATCAGGATGCGCATGAGTTCGGGGATGACCAGCGTCGGGTGGGTGTCGTTGATGTGCAGCACATGCTTGTGCGCGAAGTTTTCCAGCGTGCCGTACTTGGCCTTGTGCTTGGCACAGATGTCCTGCAGGGTAGCGGACACGAGGAAGTACTGCTGCTTGAGACGCAGGGACTGGCCTTCACGGTGGTTATCCTCCGGATACAGCACCATCGAGATGGTCTCAGCCATCGCGTGCTTCTCGAGCGCCTTGAGGTATTCGCCCGAGGAGAACAGCTTCATGTCCAGTGCGATCGGGCTCTTTGCCTCCCACAGACGCAGGCAGGCGATGTTGTTGGTGTCATAGCCCGAGATCGGCATGTCGTACGGAACGGCCAGAACCGGGGTATAGTCGTGGTACTCGACGATCAGCTTGCCCTGATCGTTGAAATAGGTGTTGACCGTGCCGCCGATCTTGACCTCACGCGTGTCGTCCATCGCGGGGATGTGCCAAACGTCGCCGGAAGCGAGCCAGGAGTCCGGTAGCTCGACCTGCTGGCCGTTCTCAATCTTCTGCTTGAAGATACCGTGTTCATAGCGGATGGAGTAGCCGGTGCCGCGCACGCCGATGGTGGCCATACCGTCCATATAGCAGGCTGCCAGACGGCCCAGACCGCCGTTGCCCAGACCGGGATCGGCTTCTTCCTCAAAGATATCGGCCATTTCATAGCCCATATCCTTAAGTGCCTCGGTCAGTTCAGGCAGGATGCCCAAGTTGTAGGCGTTGTTGCGCAGGCTGCGGCCCACAAGAAATTCCATGCACAAATAGTGCACTTGTCGCTCTCCGTATTTTTCAACCTCGTTCTGGGTTTCGATCATATGCTCGGTGAGCGCGTCGCGCACGACGAGCGCGCAGGCCTCGTATACCTGTTCCTTCGAGGCATCTGCAACCTCGCGGCCGAAGTGGCGCTGCAGCTTACCTGCAATTGCCTCCTTCAAAGCGGTCTTTGTGTACTGATTCTTTGACATGGTCTCTCTTGTCTCCTCACTCTAATTTGCTTAATCGATCTTACCAACCAAGGGCAGAATGATATACCTCGATATATTTATCTGCCGAGCTGCCCCAGCTGAAATCACTTTGCATGCCTTGCAGCATCAGCTTTTTCCACGCGGGCTTGTTGTAGCGGAATACGCCGCAGGCTTCACGGATAACATGCAGCATGTCATGCGCATTGTAGCTGGCGAAGGTAAAGCCATTGCCCGTGCCCGCGTAATCGACGAATGCCTGCACCGTATCTTTCAGGCCGCCGGTTTCGCGCACGATCGGGATGGTGCCGTAGCGCAGCGCGATCATCTGCGCCAGGCCGCAAGGCTCGAACTTGGACGGCATCAGGAACATATCCGCGCCCGCATAGATGCGGTTTGCCAGATCGCCCGAGAACATGATGGATGCCGAGATGTTGTTTGGATAGCGGCGCTTGGCCTCGAGGAACATTTGCTCATACCGCCAGTCGCCCTTGCCCAGTACGATCAGGCGCAGGTCATCCGACAGGATGTCGTGCAGCACGGCTTCGATCAGGTCGAGGCCCTTCTGATCGACAAAGCGGGTGACCATACCGATGACCGGTGTGTTTTCGTCGCCCTGAATGCCGCACAGCTTCAAAAGCTCGAGCTTGTTGATCTTTTTATCCTCCGGGTTGTTCGGCCCGTAGTTCTTGAAGATCTTGGGATCGGTTTCCGGATTGAAGGCATCCATATCAATGCCGTTGAGAATGCCGTGCAGTTTGTAGCTGTTCATGCGCAGCACGGAATCCAGCCGGTAGCCGTAATATTCGGTCTGGATTTCACCGGCATAGGTGGGCGAAACCGTGGTCACTGCGGTGGAAGCCACGATCGCAGCCTTCATCAGGTTGACGTCGCCGTCCATCGCCATGAAGCCCGAGCGGAAGTGCGCGTCGTCAATGCCGAGCACATACTCGAGAATCTCGCGGCCATAGCGGCCCTGATACTGGATGTTGTGGATGGTGAACACAGTCTTGATGTTCTCGTAGAACGGGCGCGAAGAGAACATCAGGTTATAGTAAACCGGTACAAGTGCGGTCTGCCAGTCGTTGCAGTTGATGACATCCGGACGCCAGTCCAGATCGGGCAGCACCTCGAGCACGGCCTTGGAGTAGTAGGCGAAGCGCTCTGCATCGTCATACTCGCCATAGACCTGACCGCGGGCGAAGTAATATTCGTTATCGATGAAATAGTAGGTTACGCCATCCGCTTCATAGCGGAAAATGCCGCAGTACTGGTTGCGCCAGCCCAGACGGACATAGGCGTTCTTTAAGTAATAGAACTTCTCACGCCACTCCTGCCCAATCGCGGAATACAGCGGGCAGAACACACGCACATCGTGTCCCTTCGCGGCAAGAGCCTTGGGCAGTGAGCCGGCAACGTCGCCCAGACCGCCGGTTTTAACGAACGGGGCGCATTCACTGGTAACATACATGATTTTCATAAGAACCGAGCCTCCCCAGCAGGAGGTGCGGAAACAGAGCCTCCGCTTCCGCACCTGCTTATCTTTATTATACTAGATTCTTCCTTTCTGCAAAATAGGGAATTTCCACGAACATTTGATACTTTCAGCCCGTGATTTTCGCTTATTTGCAGGGAGTTTAACGTATTTTTATCAAACGGTTGCGTTTTTTGCGATCGTAATGGGGTAGTTCTCATGGCCCATCATGGTGCGCCCGTCGCGGATGACGACGTTGCGGTCGGTGATGACATGGCGCAGCGATGCATCCGACAGGATGCGGCCGCCCTCCATGATGATGCAGTCACAGATCTCCGCGCCCTTTTCAACCACGACATCACGGAACAGCACGCAGTTTTTCACCGTGCCTTCGATGCGGCAGCCGTCTGCGATCAGGCTGTCCTCCACCACGGCCTTATCGCCGTAGTAGGCGGGCGCTTCGTCCTTGATGCGGGTCAGGATCGGACGGGTGCGCAGGAATACCTCGCCGCGCACATCCTTATCCAGCATATCCATGTTGGAACGGAAATAATCGAAAGTATCCTCGATCTTAACGGCGTATTCATTGAACAGGTAGCCTGCAACCGTACCGTCGATCAGCGCACGGGACAGGAACTCACGCTCAAAGTGGATGCAGTTGTGCGTGACGCAGTCGGACAGCATATGGATGAGATACTGGCGACTCATGACATAAATGCCCAGCGCGATATGCTTGCACTTGCCCTCGTTGGAGTCGCCCACGCGGATATCGACTGCTTCCTTCTTGCGGTTGAGCTCAACATAGGTGGTGAACGGGGAGTCCTTCTGCTTTTTGGTGCAGACCATGGTCAGATCCGCACCCGACTTGATGTGGCGATCGATCACATCGTCCAGCGGGATGTTGCCGACGATGTCGCCGTCCGCAACAACCACATAGTCCGCCTTGTTCTTCTGCAAAAAGTCAACCGCACCGGCCAGCGCGTCGATCTTGCCGCGGTATTCGCCGGTCACGAGCGGAGACGCCTTCTTGGAGTAGGAGTACGGCGGCAACAGGGTCACGCCCGAGTTCTTGCGGGACAGGTCCCAGTCCTTGGCGTTGCCAATGTGGTCGATCAGGGACTGATATTTGTCCTTCATCAGCACACCCACGCGGTAAATGCCGCTGTTTACCATGTTCGACAGCATGAAGTCGATGATGCGGTAGCGACCGCCCAACTGCACCGCGCCGACCGTGCGGTGCTCGGTGATCTCACGGAGATCGTTGTCGTTATCAAATGCGATGATGATGCCTAAAACACTGTTCATCATTTCGGCCCCCCTTACTTTACGTCCGGCAGATCTTCGTCTGCCATTTCTTTCGCCGCCAGCGTTGCGCCGCGGCCGATGCGCACGCCTTCTGCTACGACGGCTACGCCCCACTTGTCCACGTCGCCGTCCGACGGGCTGCCGCCGACAACCGCATCCTTGGCGATGACCGCGTTTTCCGCGACGATCGAGTAACGCACGGTTGCGCCGTCTTCAATCACAGCGCCCGGCATTAGGATGGAGTATTCTACCTTGGCGCCCTTACCGATCTTGACATCCGAGAACAGAACGGATTCGGAAACCTCGCCCGCAATCTCGCAGCCCTCGGAAAGCAGGGTGTGCTTGACCGATGCGCCCTTTGCGGTGAAGTGCGGGGGCGAGCCGGTGGTGCGGCCGTAAATCTTCCAGCTGTCATCCGACAGATTCAGGCCGGAATTCGGGCTGAGCAGGTCCATATTGGCCTCCCACAGGCTTTCGATCGTGCCGACATCCTTCCAGTAGCCCTCGAAACGGTAGGAAACCAGCTTTTCGCCGTTGCCCAGCATCGCCGGGATGATGTCCTTGCCGAAGTCGTTGGAGGACTTGGAGTTTTCCTCGTCGTTAATCAGATACTGGCGCAGCTTTTTCCAGGAGAAAATGTAGATACCCATGGATGCGAGCGTGGATTTCGGGTTCTTGGGCTTCTCCTCGAATTCGTAGATCGTGCCGTCCGGCTTGCAGTTCATGATGCCGAAACGGGAAGCCTCGGCAAGCGGGACATCCAGCACAGCGATGGTCGCGTCCGCGCCGGTTTCCTTGTGCTGCTGGAGCATTTTATTGTAGTTCATCTTGTAGATATGGTCGCCCGAAAGGATCAGAACGTATTCCGGATCGTAATCGTCGATAAACTGGATGTTCTGATAGATGGCGTTGGCGGTACCCTTGTACCACTCGGAGGTTTTGCCCTTCTGGTACGGCGGCAGGACGTATACGCCGCCGCGCAGGCGGTCGAGGTCCCAGGTCTGGCCGGAGCCGATATAAGCGTTGAGCACGTGCGGCTCGTACTGGGTCAGTACGCCGACGGTGTCAATGCCGGAGTTGACGCAGTTGGAAAGCGGGAAGTCGATGATGCGGTACTTGCCGCCGAACGGCACCGCGGGCTTGGCGACCTTTTTGGTCAATACATAGAGGCGGCTGCCCTGACCGCCTGCGAGCAGCATGGCTACGCATTCTTTTTTCCGATACATTGATGAACTCTCCTTTTTGCGGTTTACATATTATTTTACGCCGGTTTTGGCGCGTCCCCTTTTACGAATCCTGTTTGCCGGCATCGTTTGCCTTGACCACCGCCTTTTCTCCGGTCTTGGTGACTGCTTTCGTACTGGTTTTTGCGACCGCTTTTTCCCCGGTTTTGGCCACAGCCTTCGAGCCGGTCTTGGTCACTGCGCGCGTTCCCGTTTTGGAAACAGCCTTGGTGGAAGCGCGGGTCCCCTTGGCGGCTTTGGCTGCCGCCGCCTTTTTCGCGGCTTCGATTTCGGCCTTGGTGCGGCGCTTGGCACGCGGTTTGCCTTTGAAGAACAACACGCCGAAGCGCGGAATGTGAATGCTGATGGATTGTTCCTGCCCGTGCATGGGCTTTTTGCTGTCGGTCTTTACCTTGCCGTTGGAAATGCCGCTGCCGCCGAACTCGGTCTTGTCCGAAGAGAAAACCTCTTCATAGGTGCCGGAAATCGGCACGCCGATGCGGTAATTCTCCTGAATTTCCGGCGAGAAGTTCACTACGATGACGATATCGCTGCCGTCCTTTGCGATGCGGCGGAAGGCGATGATGTTGTTGCGGTTATCCTCGTGGCTGATCCACTCGAAGCCGCGCCAGTCGGTATCCTGCTCCCACAGCTGCGGGGTTTCCAGATAGAAATGGTTGAGCGCCTTGACATAGGTCTGCATCTGCTTATGCGCCGGATAGTCCAGCAGCATCCAGTCCAGTCCGCGCTGGTATGCCCACTCGGAGAACTGGGCGAACTCGCCGCCCATGAACAGCATCTTTTTGCCCGGATGTGCGGTCATGTAGCCGTACAGTGCGCGTAGGCCGCCGAACTGGTTTTCGTACGGAGGCGGCATTTTGCCGATCAGCGAGCATTTGCCGTGCACGACTTCGTCATGCTAAAGCGGCAGGATGTAATTTTCCGAGAATGCATACATGAA
>DXDZ01000059.1 GCA_019115185.1 Candidatus Agathobaculum merdipullorum | reverse complement strand
TTCATGTGGTCGGTGTCGCATATGAAGGATATCCGCCGCACCTTTGAGTATCACGGCGCGGAGCATAAGACGATTTTCTGCTATGAGGCAGGGGAGGAGCTGACGGTGGAAAACGTGCGCCGCCAGCAGAAGTACCACCCCCGCTGCGGCACCAGCTTTATGTTTGTGCTGATTATCATTGCGACCATCGTTTCGTCCATTGTCTTTTCTATCATTGATATCACCAATCCGTTTTTGCGCATGTTGGCGCATCTGATTCTGCTGCCGCTGGTCGTTGGCATTAGCTACGAGTTTAACCGCTATGCCGGGCGGTCGGAAAGTCTGGTGTCCCGTGCGCTGCGCTGGCCGGGCCTGATGATTCAGCATCTGACCGTGTTCGAGCCGGACGATTCCATGATTGAAGTTGCAATCACCGGCATGAAGGCGGTCATCCCGGACGACGGTTCGGATAACTGGTAAAAATGCTTTTATCCAAACAGTGAAAATAATACGGCTATGCGCCGCAGGCACACTACGACTCGCTAAGAGCCGCCGCTATGCGGCGGTTGCTCGCATGCACACTCGCTGCGGCTCGCGAAGAGGGGAGACACCAAAGGTTTCTCCCCTCTTGTGAATCACCCCTTTTTCTCAAGGGCACGCTGCGCGCGCAAAGCAGAGTTCCTGTTTGAATCTGCCGCCCATTTCGCAGGATCAGAACAACCTACACAGTTGCCACCCCAGAGGGGAGGGGTGCGATTATCCTGCGTGCTCATTTCATAAAAAGAGGTGAACTGGATTGACCAAGACGATTAACGATGTGTATATGGAGCTGTTCCACCGCTTCAAGGAAGCGAACGAGCCGCAGCCGTCGCTGGCCGCGCGCGAGCTGACCGCGTATGCCTGCAAGGCCGATAAAAACAAAACGGGTGACTGGGGCCATCTCTATCTGGACGATGCGACCGTCGATTACGCGAATTTGCTCTGTGATAAATGTCTGGACGGCGAACCGCTGGCGTATATCCTCGGGGAGTGGGATTTTTATGGCTTGACGTTTCAGGTGGATAAAAATGTGCTCATCCCGCGTTCGGACACCGAGCCTCTGTGTGAATTGGTGATCGAGCAGGCGAAGAAAAAGGTATCGCCCCGCATTCTCGACCTGTGCTGCGGTTCGGGCTGCATCGGCATCGCGGCGGCGCATATGGTAAAAGATGCGCACGTTGCCGCTGTGGATAATTCCGAGGGCGCGCTGCGTGTTACGCGCGAAAACGCGCGGCGGCTGGGGGTGCAGAGCCGGTTTGTGGCGGTCAATGCGGATGTGCGGTTTCGTCCGCCGGGGAATATGGGCCAGTTTGATATCATCGTATCCAACCCGCCTTATGTGTCCCGTTCGGAAATGCACCAGCTGGACAAAAGCGTTTATGACTATGAGCCGCACGAAGCGCTGTACGGCGGTGTGGACGGGCTGGATTTTTATCGCTCGATCTGCTCCAAATGGGGCTCGCTGCTGGTGACCGGCGGAATCATCCTGTTCGAGTGCGGCTGGCAGCAAGCAACCGACGTTGCAGCCATTTTGGAGAAAAACCGTTTCGGCGGCATCGGCATCACCGAAGATCTGGCCGGTGTGCCGCGCATTGTTTACGGCTATAATACGGAAATCCATGATCCGCTGGAATAAGCGGATGCTATGCCCATCATCTTGGTGGGCATTTTTGATGCAAAAATAAAACGAACAAATTTTCGATTTTTCTTGCTTTTGGTTTTTGACACTGCTATAATAGGAGCAGGAATTTTTGAAACGTGCAGGAGGCTTTTCATGGCTACCAAGAAACAGTTGGAACCGGTCGCGCCTGCGGCCGATAAAAAGAAGGCGCTCGAGGCCGCGCTCGGACAGATCGAAAAGCAGTTCGGCAAGGGCTCGGTCATGCGTCTGGGCGAAAACGCCGGCATGAATATTGATCACATCCCCACCGGTTCGATTGGACTGGATCTCGCGCTGGGCATCGGCGGTTTGCCGCGCGGCCGTATCGTGGAGATCTACGGGCCGGAATCCTCCGGTAAGACCACGGTTGCGCTGCACTGTGTAGCCGAGGCGCAGAAGATGGGCGGCACCGCCGCATTCATCGACGCGGAGCATGCGCTCGATCCAGTCTATGCACAGGCGCTGGGCGTAGATATTGACAGTCTGCTGGTATCTCAGCCGGATACCGGTGAGCAGGGTCTGGATATCGCGGAAGCGCTCGTGCGTTCGGGCGCAATTGATATTGTGGTTATTGACTCGGTTGCTGCACTCACTCCGCGCGCCGAAATCGAGGGCGAAATGGGTGATTCGTTTGTCGGCCTGCATGCCCGCATGATGAGTCAGGCGATGCGCAAGCTGGCCGGCTCGATCTCCAAATCCAACTGCGTCGCTATTTTCATCAATCAGCTGCGTGAAAAGGTCGGCGTGATCTATGGCAGCCCGGAGGTCACGACTGGCGGCCGTGCGCTCAAGTTCTATGCTTCCGTGCGTCTGGATGTGCGCCGCATGGAGCACCTCAAGAACGGCACAGAGATGATCGGCAGCCACACGCGCGTTAAGGTCGTCAAGAACAAGGTCGCGCCTCCGTTCAAGGAAGCCGAGTTCGATATCATGTATGGCGAGGGTATCTCACGCACCAGTGAGCTGGTCGATCTGGGCGTTAAATACGGCATTGTCAACAAGTCGGGCGCGTGGTTCTCGATGGGTGAGACCCGTCTGGGACAGGGCCGTGATGCTGCCAAGCAGTATTTCAAGGACCATCCGGACATTGCGGACGATGTGCAGAAGCAGATCATGGAAAAGGTGGAGGAAGAGCGCCGCACCGCCCATCAGGCGATGAAAACCAAGCCGGGTACCCCTGCTGCCGCTCCGGCGGCCAAGCCTGCCGCCCCCAAGGCCAGCTCGTCCAAGGCGGTTTCGATCGACGCGGACGATTTTGACGACCTCGACGAAGAATGAGCGAGGATAAATACCGCGCGGCACTGGACGCGGCGGCAAAGCAGCTGTCCTATCGTGCGCTGAGCGCAAAAGGGTTGCGTGATAAGCTGCTGGATAAAGGGCACGATGAGGAGGCCGCGGATTACGCGCTCGCATGGCTGACCGAGCGGCATCTGCTGGATGATGCAGCGTATGCGGAAAGCGTTGTGCGCAGCTGCGCCCGCAAAGGATACGGCGAAATGCGCATCCGGCAGGAGCTGACGCGCCGCGGCGTGGATCGGGAAACGGCGGAAGCCGCGCTCACGGGCTTTTCACCCGACCGCGCGCAGCTCGTCGCGCTGCTGGATAAGCGTCTGCGCGGCGATGTGTCCGACCGGAAGCAGATCGACAAAGCGGTTGCCTTTTTGCAGCGGCGCGGCTTTTCGTGGCAGGATATCCGCGACGCGCTGGCGGAATACGGACAAAGCCTGCCGGATGTGTTTGAATAAAAAGAAGCGTGCTGTGCACGCTTCTTTTGTATTTTTCGGAAAATCCGTCGATTTTACCGCACTTTGCTTGCATACGTCATGCAGTTGGGGTATCATAATAGCAGATCAAAAATCATACCGGAAAGGAAGTATTTCCATGGAAACCATGAAGATTCCCGCCCGCGCGGATGTGGCCGCACAGGACAAATGGGCGATTGAGGATTTGTTCGCAACCGACGACGATTGGCGTGCGGCGCTTGCTGCGGCCAAAGAGTTTATTCCCCGGGTCAGCGCATTTTGCGGCCGGCTGGGCGAGAGCGCCGAAACGCTGCTGGACTATTTGCGGCTGGATGATGAGATCAGCCTTGCGTTTGACGCGCTGGTGCACTATGCACAGCGCAAGAGCGACGAGGATACCCGCGTTGCGGCCTATCAGGAAATGGTCAGCCAGGTGACGCGGCTTGCGGTTGAGTTGCAGTCCGCCGCGGCGTTCCAGACGCCCGAGCTGCTTGCAATTCCGGATGATACGCTGGAAGGCTTCTATCAGGCTGCGCCTGAGCTGGAGCTGTACCGCCGGAACATCGACCGCGTGCGGCGCCGTAAGGAGCATGTTCTGTCGGACAAGGAAGAGGCTCTGCTCGCGGCTGCGGGCGAGATGGCCGCCGCGCCCGACGATGTGTTCTCCATGCTGAATGATGCAGACCTCAAGTTCCCGGATGCGGTGGACAAGGACGGGAACAAGCACCCCGTCACGCACGGCACGTATATTCCGCTTATGCAGTCCTATGACCGCACCTTGCGCAAGTCCGCGTTCGATTCGCTCTATTCTGTTTACGGCCAGTTCCGCAACACAGCGGCGTCGATCCTGTCTGCGCAGATGAAGCAGCTGCTGTTCTTCGCCAATGCGCGCAAATATCCCTCGACGCTTGCCGCCGCGCTCGACGGCACTGAGGTGGATCCGCAGATTTATCACAACCTGATCGACGCGGTGCACCGCTCGTTTGCGCCGATGTACCGTTATGTCGCGCTGCGCCGCCGTGCGCTCGGTGTGGATGCGCTGCACATGTACGACCTGTATGTGCCGGTCGTCGAAGGGGTGGAAATGAAATTCACCTTTGAGGAAGCCAAGGAGATTGCACTCAAGGCGCTCGCGCCGCTCGGTGAGGACTATCTGAACCTGCTGCGCGAAGGCTTTGCAAACGGCTGGATCGACGTATACGAAAATGAGGGCAAGCGCTCGGGCGCGTACTCGGCGGGCGCGCGCGTGCATCCGTACGTCCTGCTCAACTTCAAGGGCACGCTCGATGATGTGTTCACGCTTGTGCACGAGATGGGCCACGCAATCCATTCCTATCTGTCCAATAAGCATCAGCCGACCGCTTATCAGGATTATGTGATTTTCGTCGCGGAGGTAGCTTCGACCTGCAATGAAGCGCTGCTGATGGAGTATCTGCTTTCGGTCACGACCGACAAAAAGCAGCGTGCGTATCTGATTAACCACTTCCTCGAGCAGTTCCGCGGCACACTGTACCGCCAGACCATGTTTGCTGAGTTCGAGCTCAAGGTCAACGAAATGACCCAGCGCGGCGAGGGCACGACTGCCGAAGCGCTGTGCGCGCTGTACAAAGATCTGAATGTGCAGTATTTCGGGCCGGATATGGTAGTTGATGACGAGATCGCGCTCGAGTGGGCGCGGATCCCGCACTTCTATTATGATTATTATGTGTATCAGTACGCCACCGGTTATGCTGCCGCAATCGCGTTGTCGCGCCGCATTCTGCGTGAGGGCGAACCGGCGGTGCGCGACTATCTGGGCTTCCTGTCAGGCGGCTGCTCGGCCGACCCGATTACGCTGCTGCGCGGCGCGGGCGTGGATATGGCAAGCCCCGCACCGGTCGAGGACGCAACCCGCCTGTTTGACGAGCTGATTGGAGAGATGGAAGCGCTTCTCGCGTGACAAACGCGCGCAAATCCTGTATAATGAGTTGAGATATTGGAGAGGAGAGATCGAATGCCGAAAATCGGATTGATCTCGCTCGGCTGCGCCAAAAATCTGGTGGACAGCGAGCATATGCTGGCCCTGCTGCGCGCGGCGGGCTGGGAGATTACGGAAGATATGGCCGAGGCCGACGTGGGTGTGGTCAACACCTGCGGCTTCATCGAAGCGGCCAAAAGCGAGGCCATCGAGACCATTCTCGAGACTGCGCAGTTTAAGCAGACCGGTAAGATGAAAGGTCTGGTTGTTACCGGCTGTCTGGTGCAGCGCTACGCGCAGGAAATGCAGAAGGAGCTGCCGGAAATTGACGTCATCTGCGGCACGGGCAGTTATGAGAATATTGTGGACGCGGCAAACGCTGCGCTCGGCGGCCAGAAGGCCGCGTACATGGCGGATATGGCGTCGGCGGCGCTCGAGGGCGATCGTAGCCGCCTGACCCCGTCCTACACCGCGTATTTCAAAATCGCAGAGGGCTGTTCCAACCGCTGCGGCTACTGCATTATCCCCAAGCTGCGAGGGCCGTACCGCTCGCGCGAAATGGCGGCTTTGCTGGAAGAAGCACGGGAATTGTCGGCTGCCGGGGTGAAAGAGCTGATCGTTATTGCCCAGGACATCACCAAGTATGGTATGGACCTGCCAGAGCATAAGCGTCTGCTTCCCGAACTGCTGCGGCAGCTTTGTGAGCTGGATTTCACTTGGGTGCGCCTGCATTATCTGTACCCCGACCAGATCACGGATAAGCTGATCGACGTGATCGCAACTGAGCCCAAGATCGTAAAATACTTGGACATCCCGTTACAGCATGTGTCAAAGCGCATTCTGCGCGCGATGCATCGTCCGGGCGACGGCGAGGAGTTTGCAGCGCTGATTGCCAAGCTGCGCGAGCGCATTCCGGGACTGGTGCTGCGCACCAGCCTGATTGTCGGCCTGCCGGGCGAAACCGAGGAGGAGTTTGCCGAGCTGTGCAGCTTCTTACAGGACACCCAGATCGAGCGCGTGGGCGTATTCGAGTTTTCGCCTGAAGAGGGGACGGAAGCCGCTGAGCTGCCCGACCAGATCGACGCGGAGACCAAAGCTAATCGCCGTCTGATTGTGGAGGAATTGCAGTCCGGCGTGCTGGACGATTACAACACGTCCCGCCACGGCGAAGTGATGGACGTTTTGCGCGAAGGCTGGGACGACGAGCAGCAGCTCTGGTTTGGCCGCACCTACGCCGATTCGGTCGAGGTGGACGGGCATGTGTATTTTGAAAGCGACGACGCGCCCACAGTGGGCGAGTTTGTGCCGGTGCTGATTACCGAAAGCCTTGGGCCCGACCTACTCGGCGTTCGGCAGAAAGGGGAATAAGTTATGACAACAGCCAATAAAATCACGCTGACCCGCATTGCGATGATCCCGTTTTTCCTGTATTTCGCATCTCAGTCGATGTATATTTTTGATAAAGATACTACAGCTCACACGATGATTCCGACCTTTGTGTTTCCGACGGCGACGGTCGTGGCGCTCGTTTTGTTCTGCGTGGCAAGTTTTACGGATTTTCTCGACGGCTACGTCGCCCGCAAGTACAACCAGGTGACTGACTTCGGCAAGTTCGTCGATCCGCTGGCGGATAAGCTGCTCGTGTCCTCGGCGCTCATCCTGTTTGCCGAGCAGGGCGCAATGGCGGGCTGGATGGTGTGCGTCATCCTCGCGCGCGAGCTGATCATCACCTCGCTGCGTGTGGTCGCGGCGAATAAAGGCCGCGTGCTTGCAGCGACGTGGACGGGCAAGGTCAAGACCTGCGTGCAGATCGGCGGCATTATCGTGATTTACCTGTATTACATCGCATTTCCCAGCATCGGGCTGGGTGACCCAATGTGGCTCATGCCGCCGCAGTATATACAGCAATTACCTGAATCCATTCAGATGTTCAGCGTGGTTTCCGTGGTTGGCTGGGTAATCACACTGGTGACGATCTACTCCGGCTGGGATTACCTGCGTAAAAACTGGGACATCATCAAGGACGGCGCAGTCAAGCAAAAGTAAAATAGCAAAAAAGGACAGGCTTGCCTGTCCTTTTTTTATTTCCTTTTGCGCGAAATTCCTGTACAATAGAAGCAGCAATGACTGAAAGGGGAAAGAGGTATGTCGATTCAGGAAATCTGCCGGGTCGTGGAATGTGCGCGGCTGGGCGAAGGCTTATATTCCATCACCATGCATGCACCCGCCATCTGCGCACAGACGCAGGTCGGCCAGTTTGTGCACATCGCGTGCGGCGAGGGCAATCTGCTGCGCCGTCCGATCTCGATCTGCGACTGGAAGGACGGAAACTTACGCATCGTGTTTCAGGTCAAGGGCGAGGGCACAAAGTGGCTTGCCGAACGCAAAGAAGGGGACGAGCTGGATGTGCTCGGGCCGCTCGGCCACGGGTTTGACACCAAGGCCCTTGGCGCAAAGCCGATCTTTATCGGCGGCGGTATCGGTGTGCCGCCCATGCTCGCGTGCGTCAAAAAGGCGGCGGGCGAGGGCACGCAGCCGCGCGCAGTTCTCGGCTTCCGGAACAAGGACGCAGTGATTCTCGAGGAGGATTTTAAGGCGGTCTGCGAAGCGTTTGTCACCACGGACGACGGCTCATATGCGCGGCACGGTTTTGTCACCGATGTGCTGAAAGAGCTGGTGCAGAACGCGACCGGCGTGGCCGCCTGCGGCCCCAAGCCGATGCTCAAAGCCATCGCCGCGATCGCGGACAAGGCGGGCCTGCCCTGTCAGGTCTCGATTGAGGAGCGCATGGGCTGCGGCATCGGTGCCTGTCTGGTGTGCGCCTGCGCGCTCAAGAGCGAAAACGGCGAAACCCGATACGGTCACGTCTGCAAGGACGGGCCGGTATTTGACGCAAAGGAGGTCGAGTGGTAATGGCGGATTTGAGAGTGAACTTCTGCGGCGTGGAGCTGAAAAACCCCATCACGACCGCGTCCGGCACGTTTGGCTTCGGCCACGAATACGGCGAGTTTTTTGACCTGTCCCTGCTTGGCGGCATCGGCGTCAAGGGCCTGACTCCGACCGAGCGGCTCGGCAATCCCGCGCCCCGCATCGCGGAGACCCCGGCGGGCATTCTCAACTGCGTCGGCCTGCAAAATCCGGGCATCGATCGCTTCATTGAAGAACAAATTCCCTTCCTGCGGCAGTACGACACCGCAATTATTGCAAACGTGTCGGGCAACACGGTCGAGGAATACGAGGGTATGGTCGAAAAAATCTCGGACGCGGATGTGGACCTGATTGAAATGAACATCTCCTGCCCGAACGTCAAGTGCGGCGGCATGGCGTTCGGCACACGGCCGGACATGGTCGAAGAAGTCGTGTCGGCGGCGAAGAAAAAGGCGAAAAAGCCGCTGATCGTCAAGCTGTCGCCCAACGTCACCGATATCACCGAGATCGCACGCGCCGCCGAAGCTGCGGGCGCGGATGCGCTGTCGCTTATCAACACGCTGCTCGGCATGCGCATCAACATTGAAACCCGCAAGCCCATTCTGTCCAACATCATGGGCGGCCTGTCCGGCCCGGCGGTGTTCCCGGTCGCGGTGCGCATGGTCTATCAGGTGCGAAAGGCAGTCTCTGTGCCGATCCTCGGCATGGGCGGCATTCGCACGGGCAAGGATATCGTGGAAATGCTGCTCGCTGGCGCGGACGCGATCGCAATGGGCACGGTCATGTTTGCCGACCCGATGGCGCCGGTCAAGGCGCTGCGCGAGCTCGAGGAGTGGATGGACGCGCACGGCGTAAAGTCGGTTTCCGAGCTGTCCGGCGCGGTGGAGGTCTAACGCATGACCACGGTTTACCTCATTCGCCACGCCGAAGCCGAGGGCAACGTCTATCGCCGCTGTCACGGGCAGTATGACAGCTTGCTCACGCCCCGCGCGTACCAGCAGCTGCCGTATCTGGCGGAGCGGTTTGAAAATGTGCCGCTCGATGCGGTCTATGCGTCCGACCTGTTCCGCGCACGCACGACTGCCAAGGCGGTCGCTGTGCCGCACGGCTTAAACGTCGAAATCCGCCCCGTGCTGCGCGAGATCGACATGGGCGATTGGGAGGATATCCCGTGGGCCGAGCTGCCGCGCATCTGGCCGGAGGAATACGCCGTCTGGCGCGCGCGCCCATGGGAGGCGGTGCCGCCGCATGGCGAAAGCGTCATGCAGGCGGGGCGGCGCATGCTGGACGGTGTGAAGCGGCTGGTACAAGAGCACGACGGGCAGCAAATCGCCGTTGTGACGCACGGCTCAGCCATCCGTGGCGCGCTCACGATCGCGCACGGCTTCGCACCCGAACAGATGGTCGAGATCGGCTGGGGCGACAACACCTGCGTTGCCAAATTCGAGTTTGACGGAGCAGGGCACATCGAAGTCGTGTACGAAAACGATGCGTCGCATCTGCCGCAGGAGCTTTCCACCTTTGCCTCCATCGGCTGGACGGACAACAAGGGTGTGCCGACTACGCCGCAAATCTGGTTTCGCCGTGCCGATCCGATGGACGAGGGGGACGCGGCCAAGATTGTCGCGTTTATGCGCGAGCTGCACAAAAACGCCTACGGCACGGATGCGGGGCTGGACCCCGCGGCACTGCTTGCGGATGTGGCGCGCGCACAGCGCGTGTCGCCGCGCTCGTGTTGCTTCGGCTGCCTGGAGGACGGCACGCCTGTGTCGCTTGTCTATCTCAAAACATGGTGTGACGACGAGCCGGGTGTGGGTCTGGTCGGTGGCTTCTGCATTGACAAAGATTACCGCGGTCACGGCCTGAGCGGCCAAATCCTCGGACAGGCGATCAGCGTGTACCGCATGCTGGGCCGCGATTACTTATGCGCGCGTGTCGCGTCGGAGAACGCGCGTGCGCAGGGCTTTTATCACAAATTCGCGTTCGAACAGCGCGGAGAATATCGGGACGAAAACGGCCTGCATTTCTGCATGTTCAAGCGGATCTGCATTGACTGACGCACTTTGGAAGGGCATTCTACCGCTGGTAGAGCACCCTTCTTCCATTTGTCGGTTGCCGGCAGACAGCCTGCGGTGTAAAAAGGCATAGATAGGAAAAGGCTTGGAACCAGAGTTCCAAGCCTTTTTCATTTGGTTTTAGAAAATGGCAACCGTCGTGCCGACCGGGATGTTGTTGTAAATCCACTTGATGTCATTCTTGTACATGCGCACACAGCCGTGCGATACGGGATAGCCCGCGCTGAAGTCATACTCGGTATCCGTGCCTGGGTAGCACAGACGCGAGTGGAAGGCGTAGCCCGTGCCGGGGTAGAAGCCGACAACCGGACGCACGGTGTAGGTGCTGGTCGTCCAGCCGCCTGCGGACTTGTAGGAAACGGTCGTCAGGCCGGTCGGGGTGGGTGTAGAAGCCGCGCCCGTGCCGACGAGGAAGGACTTAATCAGCTTCCAGTTGCCCTTGGAGCCCTGGAACACGTTGACATGCTGGTATGCACGGTTGATCCAGACCAGATACTGCGTCTTGCTCGAATAGCCCTTGGCGTTCACCCAGACCTCTTTTTCATAGGTCGCATAGTCGTTGTTGACAGCATACGAAGTGGTGTAATTGCCGCGGTAGGTCGAGGAAACCAGATTCAGGATGCGGTTGACATCGCGCTGATAATACCACTCGTCCGAATAGTTTTCGATCGGTACGGTCTTTTCGACGTACTTCTCCTCAGTTTCGCCGGTCGAGGGGTTCTCATAAGTGAGCTTAAAGCCGATGGTCACGCTGGTTTCCATGTCCTTGGTGAAGGTGAAATAGGTCGTGATGCGGGAAACCGCGTCCGAAGTCAGCAGGAAGTTATCATTCGTATAGCCTTCGATCGGCTTGCCGTTTTTATACCACTGCGCGGAGCAGATCTTGGACTCGTTTATGCCTTGGAAAGTGACCTGCGTCACCAGCGAGCCGCCCGCCTTGACCTTATCCGGCACGCCCATGTTAAGCGACACACCGGAAAGACCCGGATCAATGTTTTCCGTCATGGAATCCGCTGCGACGGACACCGTGCAGTTCACCGCACGGATATCAACCGTGGTGGCCTTGCCTTCGCCGTCCACCGCAGTGCCGACGCCAGCCACCAGCAAGGAATCTGCCGTGCCGTTCAGCGTCAGTTTGTTGTTTTTCGCGCCGCCGTTGATGGCAATTGAACCGAATGTGCCGTCTGTTACGATCGTGTTGTTGCTGCCGATGATGGTTACGGTGTCGGCCTGTAACTCATAGAGATTGATCGTGCGACCCGAGGCGGTGATCTCGATATTGCCGACATTGCCGGAATAGTTTACCGCGCCGCCCGTGCCTGCAATGACCAGTGTATTGATCGAGGAATCTTCCGACACAGACACATCCGCCGTGCCTGCGGGATCAACCGCGAGGGTAGAGAGATGGGAGCCGGTCTGCACGGTCAGTTTAGCAGCTTCTGCGCCCTTGAGCGCAATGCGATCGCCAGTGGTGACGGTATTCAGCGTGATATTCTGCGCGGCAGTAGAGAAAATCAGGTCGCCGTCCAGCCCCAGATCGGATACCGTGTATTCCGGCACCGCAAGGATGGTGCCGCCGGTCAGGGTCGTGGCAGGCGCAACAGTTGTATCGGTCTCTGCACTGGTGTCGGCATCCGCTTCCGTATTTTCAGCAGGAGATTGCTCTGTGTCGGTGTCCGCGCTTTCCTCAGTCTCCGCGGCGGTGTCCGCGTCTGTGGTTTGCTCCTGCGGGGTGGTGACGATCTGGTCCGCCACGCGCGTAATCATCGTGACAAACTGCGCACGGGTCAGCGTGGTCTGCGGGGAAAGGGTGGTATCGGTTACGCCGTTAATCACGCCCGCGGACACCAGCGCTGCCGCTGCCCGCTGCTGCGATGCGGTCATCGAACCGATATCAGTGAAGGCGCTCAGCTCATCCGCGCCGGTTTCCGCGCGGTCAAAGACAAAGGCGCGCGCGAGCAGCTCAAACGCTTCCGCACGGGTAGCGGCGGTGTCAAAGCTGCGGCTGTCGTTGGCGTCAATCAGGCCAAGGTGAATGGCTTTGCCGAGATCCTCAGCATACCATGCGTTGGCCGGCATTTTTTGCAGGCCGCTTGTATCGTCTGCAATGGTTGCGCCCAGCGCACGGTTGAGCATGATAATCGCTTCCGAGCGCTTAACCGTGTTGTTCGGCAGGATTTTGCCGTCCGTGCCCTTGAGCAGGCCCATATCGATTGCCTGATTCAGCGCGCTTTCCGCCCAGTGGCCCGCGATATCCGGGAACGCAGGCTCGGCAGGCTGCTCGGGCTCCACGGGCTGCTCCGGCTGAACGTCCTCGGTCAGCGTCAGCGCAACGGGCAGGGTGCCCGCCATGATGCGCGCGCCATAGAGCTTGGCAGCGTCCTCGGTGAGTGCGCCGGTGACGGTGACAGGTTCATTTTCGGCTGCAATGGTGTCGATCTGGCCGATGGTCTCGCCGTCGAGCGAAACGGTCAGCACGGAATCCGCTGGCAGCTCGCTGATAAGCGTCGCATGCGCGTCGGCCGTCAGGGTCAGCTGTATGTAAGCGGTGCTGCCGTCCTCGGTCAGCCCAACCTCGGTCGCGGTCACATCCGCGCCGGTCAGCCAGACCTTACCGTCCGCATCCGCAGCGGACAGGGCGTTGGTCTGCGACAGAAAAGCCGCAACGTCGGCCGGGGCGGTGTCTGTGCCGTCCGGCAGGGTGACGATGACGGTTTTGCGGTCATCCGGGAAGGTAATCTGCGCGTCCGACAACGCCAGCTGTTCCAGACGGTCCTCGAGCACGGTGCGCACCTGCTCAACTATGCCATCCTCCATCTGGTCGGTGTCCATCTGATCCGGCAGGGTGACCGCAAAAGTCAGCGTGGTGCCGGAGGTGTTTTGTTGTTCGGCAGCTGCGTCGCCGCCCGCAGCGAATGCGGTGGTCAGCAGCATGACAGCAGCCAAAAGGCCGCTGAATAGACGTTTTTTCAAGGTATAATCCCCCTTGTTCCAGAATAAGTATATTGTACGGTCACGGGCTATGGCTTGTCAAGCGAAAGCACGGTTTCAGTTTCGATACAAAGCCCGCTTTCCCATGATTTCCCGCTGAGATACCAGACGCAAAAATGGGTTGTTCGGTTCCCGCCACAAAGGTTTACAAGCGCTTTTCTGCATGTTATACTATTATCGGATTGTTATATTTGCATTATGATAGAGGAGGAACCATCCATGCTTTGCAAGAACTGCGGCAGGGAGTTGCCCATTGCGGGCAAGTTCTGCCCATTCTGCGGCGCGGTCGTTGAGCAGGAGGGCGTCAACGATGAAACCGCTGTCTTTACCTCACTGCCTGAGGAGTTGAAAGGGCCGATCGACCTTTCGGCGTTTGACGAGGTGATGAAGGAAGATCATCCCGGAGGCAGCTTTTCCGGGGACGGCGTCACTACGGGCGATCCGCTCGCCGTGACCGATCCGCACATCCCCTCGGCCGGGGAAGTGCCGCCGATGCGCCGCACTTCCGGTACACCGCGTGCAGCGGGCACATCGCGTGCAGCGGGTGCATCCCGTTCGTCGGGTACGCCGCGCACGACCTATTTTTCCGATCCTGACCCCGATGACCGACCGTACCGCAAGCCCTCCAAGGGCAAAAAGGGCGCGGTGATCGCAGTGGTGGTTATTCTGATCGTCGCGTTGATTGGCGGCGGTGTGTGGTTTGTCCTGTCCCGCCAGCCGGATGAAAACCTGACGATGGCCGACAAGTACTTAAACCGTGGTGATTTCAGCAAGGCGCTTGAGTATTTTACTGCGGCAAAGGCCGAGGCCAAGGACCCGTCCTCGCTGGATGCGACCATTCAGCTGTTGGAGGATTTCAAGACGGCGCAGGCTTATGTGGACAACGGGCAGTACACCGAAGCGATTGCGCTGCTCAAGCAGCTGCAAAACCGGGTGACCGATCCGGATTCTGCTATGTATGAGTCGATCGAGGATTTGCTCGAGCAGGCGCAGACCGCGCAGTCGGATGATGAATTTGCAGCCGATATTGCAGAAGTGCAGAGCTATCTGTCGGATAAAAAGTATGACGCGGCAGCGGCCAAACTGGATTCGCTGGATGCGGACGATACGCTGACTGCCGATCAGAAAAAACAGGTTTCCGATCTGCGCAGCCAGCTGACGCAGGCACAGGAAGCCGAGCAGAAGCAACAGGAGAACGAGCAGAAGCAGAACGAGCAGAAACAGGATTTCAGCAGCCAGATGGATCAGCTTGAGCAGAACGATCTGCAAATCGCCTCCGCCGCCACGCCGGAGGATGAGTTGGCGCTGACGGCAAGCTCATTTGAGTCCTGGGATAATCTGTTGGTACAGATGTATGATTATCTGGCGACCATCCTCAACGCGGACCAGTATGCCGCCGAGGAGGAAAGCTACAAGCAGTGGGTAGAGGAACGCGATTCAGGCGCGGCGAACGCGGCAAAGGAAAGCTCGGATGAGACCGCAGGCCAGCTTGCGTCTTACAGCTTTAAGCAGAGCTACACCAAGGCACGCTGCTATAAACTGCTTGACCTGATGTAAAAAATGCGTTTTGCATCAAGAAAGATAAAAAAATCACGGCTTTTCGCCGTGATTTTTTTATCGCTGCACTTCTAACGCTTTTGCAAGGCAAATTGAAAAAACATTTGCACAAAAAAAATAAAATCTTGCGTACGGGCAGAGTGAACAACGCCGAAAAATACGGAAAAATGCTTTTTGTATGGTTGCACAAGCAACAAAATTTGACATGGATGCAGGATAGGAGTAAAATATATTCATAAAGATATGGTAAGAACGGAAAGGGGAAAGCCGGATGACGATTCAGCCGAATTATGTAAATGAGGAACTCCTGCACGAATTGAGCGAGAGTTTTCGTTTGAACAGCCAAATCCCGCCCGAGCTGTATTCCCGTTACCGCATCAAGCGCGGCCTGCGCAACGCGGATGGTACGGGCGTGCTGGTCGGTGCGAGCCGGTTGGGCAACGTACACGGTTACATACTCAACGAAGGCGAGCGCGAGCCGATTGAAGGCCGGCTGACCTACCGCGGCTATAACGTATACGATTTGATTCACGGTCTGGAAAAGGAGAACCGCTTCGGTTTTGAGGAGGTCGGCTACCTGCTCATGTGCGGCAAGCTGCCGTCTCGTCGCCAGCTTGCGGAGTTCCAGCACACGATCGGACTGGAGCGCGCGCTGCCGGATAACTTCACCGAGGATATGATTATGCGGGCGCCCAGCCGCGATATCATGAATAAGCTGGCGGGCGCGACGCTCGCGCTCTATTCCTACGATGCGAACCCGGACGAAACCACGGTCGAGAACATCATGCGGCAGGGCATCAGCCTGATGGCCAAGTTTCCGGTTATCATTTCTCATGCCTATCAGGCTAAGCGCCGTTATTTTGACGGCGACTCCATGTTTCTGCATGTGCCCGACCCCGATCGCTCGACCGCAGAGAACATCCTGCATCTGGTGCGTCCGAACGGCAAGTATAACGACGACGAAGCCAAGCTGCTCGACCGCTGCCTGATTCTGCATGCCGAGCACGGCGGCGGTAATAACTCCTCGTTTACCGTGCGCGTTACCTCCTCTTCGGGTACGGACACCTATTCCGCGATTGCGGCGGCGGTTTCCTCGCTCAAGGGTCCGCGTCACGGCGGCGCAAACCTGCGCGTCGTCAAGCAGTTCGAAGAGATGAAGGCCAACCTGCATGACTGGACGGACGAGGGCGAGGTCGCAGACTATCTGCGTCGCATTCTAGACGGCGCGGCGGGTGACGGTTCGGGCTTGATCTATGGCATGGGCCACGCAATTTACACCAAGAGCGACCCGCGTGCGGTCGCACTCAAGCAGGCGGCGCGTCCGTTGGCTGAAAAGACCGGCTTTTCCAAGGAAATGGATCTGATCGAGCTGGTCGAAAAGCTGACACCCGCGATTTTTGCCGAAAAGAAGGGCAGCGACAAGCCGATGTGCGCCAATGTGGATATGTACTCCGGCTTTGTCTACAAAATGCTCGGCCTGCCCAAGTCCTTGTATACGCCGCTGTTCGCCACCGCGCGTATCGTCGGCTGGATGGCGCATCGGCTGGAGGAAGTCACGACCGGCGGCAAGATCATCCGTCCGGCCTACAAACCGCTGGCTAAAACGGTTGAATACATCAATCTGGACGACCGCGACTGAAAAAGCAAATAGGAAAGCGTGTTTCCGAATGGAAACACGCTTTCAGTCTGTCGAAAAACCCGGCCTATGCGTCAAGCATAAGCCGGGTTTCTGGCGTATAAAGGCCAAAAAAGTACAAACATGAATGGAGAAGACTTCTCCTTCCACAACCA
>DXDZ01000058.1 GCA_019115185.1 Candidatus Agathobaculum merdipullorum | reverse complement strand
CGCAGGAGCACATGCAGACGTTCGGCTACCTGTGCGCCATGCTCCCGCTGGTGGAGGAGCTGTATGAAACCAAGGAGGAGCAGAAGAACGCCCTCCAGACCTATTCCGCATTCTTTAACACCGAGCCGCAGCTCGGCACGGTGATCGTCGGCATGACCGCAGGCCTCGAAGAGGCCAAGGCCAACGGCGAAGAGATCGACGGCGAAATGATCAACGGTATCCGCGCCGGCCTGATGGGCCCGGTCGCCGGTATCGGCGACAGCCTGCTGGTTGGTACGCTCATTCCGATTCTGCTCGGCATTGCGCTGGGCATGTCGTCCGGCGGTTCGCCGCTCGGCGCGATCTTCTACATTCTGGTTTACAATATCGTATTGACGCTTGGCATGCGTTTCCTGTACTATAAAGGATATGAGCTGGGCGGCAAGGCAGTGGAACTGATCGTCGGCGAAAAGGCTAACGCAATCCGTGAGTCGGTCATTATGCTCGGCACGGTCGTTATCGGCGCGGTTGCCGCAACCTGGATTTCCATTACCACGCCTTTGGTTCTGCCCGGCGACATCGCCTTGCAGACGGGCGTACTGGACACGATTTTCCCCAAACTTTTGCCGCTCGCAGCCGTTATGTTCTGCTACTGGCTGATGAGCAAAAAGAAAATGGCGCCGACGACGGTTATGCTGATTTTGGTCGGTGTGGCGCTGGTTGGCGTGCTGCTCGGCTTCTTTGACCCGCAGCTGAGCTACTAAAAAACGGCATTGGAAAGGAGTTTTCGCAGATGAAAACCAAACTGAGTAAAAAAACGCTGCTTCTGGAAGCGGAACAGCAGAAGGACGCACTGCGGCGGCTGCAAGGCTGGCTCAGGAATTCGATGCTCCTTTCCTCCTGCGCTGCGGTGCTGGCATGGTGGGGGCTGAGCGGAGCCGGACTGCGTCTGGCGTGCGGCGTGGCCGGGATTGTGCTGGCGGCGGTCAGCGTAGCCTGTGCCGCCCTGATTGGACTCGGCATCCGCAACGGCCGCCGGAATGTGGCACATATCTTAAAGGCGGTGGAGCAGGCATGAACAAGACCAAAGACGTTATCTTTCCCCTCCGTCTGTTGTGTCTGGATATTGACGGAACCCTGCTTGATACTGCACATCAGCTGCCGCCCGAAAATCGGGCGGCAGTGCAGTATGCGGCGGAAAAGGGTGTTTGCATCTGCCTGTTGTCCGCCCGACCGCCGCAGGCAATCACGCCGATCGCGCAGGCGCTCGGTGTGCCGGGGCCGGTGGCGAGCTTTGGCGGCGCGTTGATCGAAGAGGGAGACAGACGTATTTTTGACCGCAGGCTGCCTGTGGATACCGCGCAGACAGCGATCCGTCTGGCGCAGCAGGAGGGCATTTCGCTCAGCTTTTACCGCGATACCGCTTGGTTTGTCGAGCGGGACGATCGGTGGAGCGAGGGCGAAAGCGCGATCACCGGGCTGCGCCCGGAGGTCACGCCGCTGGCCGCGGCGGTGGCGGAAGGCGCGCCGCACAAGCTGCTGTGCATGGGTGAAGCAGAGCACATCGACCGATTCTATCAAATCCTGCAAAACGAAGGGCTGGCGGCCGAGCTGCTTCGCTCCAAGGACGAGTATCTGGAGATTATGCCGCAGCAGGCGGATAAGGCCGATGCGCTGCGCACGCTGTGCCGGTATCGGCACCTTGCGCCGGAGCAGACCATGGCGATCGGTGACCACGACGTCGATTGCACGATGCTGCGCGCGGCAGGCGTCGGCGTGGCGATGGGCAACGGCTCGCCCGCTGCGCGGCAGGCCGCTGACTGGATTGCACCGGACAACGACCACGCGGGCGTAGCGGCGGCAATCGATCATTTTTTAGCGTAAAGCCCTTGCCGCAAGGCATGGATGATACGGGTTTGAAAGGAGCGTTTTGCATGAAGAGCTATATTACCATTCCGGAAGCAGCTGTGAAATGGGGCGTGAGTGCGCAGCAGGTGCGGAGCGGCTGCGAAAAGGCCCGCATCAGCGGCGTGATCCGTATGAGCCGCCGCTGGTTCATTCCGGAGGATGCGGCTTTGCCGCCCGAATTGGAATATGCCGCTTCTAAATGCAGCATATCCATTTAATATCGCAGAAACGGGGGGGGAGAACCATGGCGCAGACCGATCTGCATATGCATTCTTCCGTCAGCATGGATGGCGAGATCTCGCCGCGCGGGCTGGCGGAGCTGTGCTGCCAGGAGGGCGTGACGCTGGCAGCGCTGACCGATCATAACGACATCGCCGGGTCGGCGGAATTTATTTGGCGCAGCGCGCAGCTGGGGGTGCAAGCCATCCCCGGTGTGGAGCTGGACTGTGTGCATGAGTGCAATCTCCTCCATATGCTGGGTTACGGGATTGATATTGCCAATGAAGCGCTGCTTCATGCGGTGCAGGCGGTGCGTGGGCTGCAAGCTGAGGCTGGCATGCGGCTCATGGATGCTGTTGCGGCGCAGGGCATCGTGTTTGACCGGGAACAGGTGCTGGAACTGGCGGGAGATGGTGTGGTGTGTGCGGAAACGATCGCACAATCCGCGTTTCAAGTGCCGGAAAACCGCACGCATCCGCTGATTCGTCCGCTTCTGCCGGGCGGTGCGCTGGCGGACCGACCGTTGGTGAACTTTTACTGGTCGGTGTGCGCGCCGGGCAAGCCTGCGTATGTGCCGGTCGATTTTATGACGGCTGGACAAGCAGTTGACCTGATTCATGAGGCAGGCGGCATCGCTGTGCTGGCGCATCCGGGCGCCAGCATTTCGGATGCGGTGGTGCTGGACAGTGTGCTTGGCCTGCCGCTTGATGGCGTGGAGGCGTTCAGCAGCTACCACACAACGCAGCAAGCAGGGGAGTATGCCGCCAAGGCAGCAGCGCGGCACCTGCTGGTCAGCGGCGGCAGCGATTTTCACGGCAAAATCAAGCCGGATATTCGCATCGGTGCTGTGGACTGGCGGGAATACGAAAACGAGGCGAAAGCCGCCCTGCTGGATGCGGTAAAGCACAGATACTGAAAAAACGATCTGATATGACAAATGCCCCGGCCTGTACCGAAGTACAGGCCGGGGCATTTGCGTCCGTGACGGCGGCAAAACCGCACGGCAGGACGGTCGGAAAAAAGAAGAAGAGTGAGAAAAGTTAGTGTCAAAGTTCTGCGACCGTAATCACGCCCTCGGTCGCGCTGACCCAGTTGAGCAGAGAGTTGATCGGGCACTTGCGGTGCAGCCGCAGAGAAAAGATCGCGCAGGCGTTATGGCTTTCGCTGCCCGAAGCGCGCGTGATCTCGATGTCCATAATGGTCAGATTGTGGTGCCGGAAAAGCTGGAGCACACGCTCCAGAGATGTTTTATCGGCGTATTCCATATACAGGTTGATTTCGGGAACGTGGTCGAGGATGCGGTATTCGATGCGCGAGAAGATGATTTCCGCCACCAGCACCAGCGCGGTAGTGCAGATGCCGCCCTCGTAAAAGCCGCCGCCGATTGCCAGACCAATGATGGCAGCCGTCCACAGTCCGGCGGCGGTTGTCAGACCCTTGACGCGCTGCCGCCGCGTGACAATGATCGTGCCCGCGCCGATAAAGCCGATGCCTGCCACAACCTGCGCGCCCAGACGGGCCATATCGGTGTAATAATGCAGGTTGAGATAGAGAAACTGGCTGGTCATGGTGGTCATGGATGCGCCGAGACAGATCAGGATGTGCGTCCGGAAGCCTGCAGGACGGCGTTTGTACGCGCGCTCTATGCCGATCAAGCCGCCGCACAGCACGGAAAGCAGCATGCGCAGCGTGATCGAAGCCAGCGTGATATCGCGCAGGCCGTCAAAAATGGAAAGCATGGACGACCCTCCTTAAAATTCATCGATGGTGTAAATGCTGTCCAGCTCGGCAATGGCGGTCAGAATACGGGTATGCGGCTGTTTGTGCTCCAGATGGATGGAAAACACCGCGCTCGGATTTTTCGAGCCTTCCGCGCCGGTGCGGCTGATGTCCACGTCGCAGATTTGCGCGCCCTGCTCTTTGATGCGGTTGATGATCGTGCCGATGTTGTCGAGAGAGTGGAATTCCACATAGATGTTGATGAAGCGCGCGCGCTCAACCAGCATGGTTTCGATGATCGGCAGAAAGCGCATGCATAGGAAAATTAGCAGCACGCACAGGATGACGCATTCGTAAAATCCAGCGCCGATGGCCAGCCCCAGACAGGCGGAGGCCCACAGACCAGCCGCCGTCGTTAGGCCCTTGACCTCCTGACGGCCCGTGACCAGAATGGTGCCTGCGCCCAGAAAGCCGATGCCGTTGATGACCTGCGCGCTGAAGCGGGAAACGTCGGTGCGCTGCCCGATGGATTCCATGAGCGACGCCCAGTGCAGGTTGAGTGCAATGCTCTCGTATTGGCCGAGCAGCATGGTCAGCGCGGCCCCCAGACAGACCAGCATATAGGTGCGGCAGCCCGCCGGACGGCGCTTGCGTCCGCGCTCCAGACCGAGCAGACCGCCGCAGATCATGGCAAGCGTCAGCCGAAAGAATAAGGAGACCGCATTGAGTTCACGCATATAAGACAAGAGTTCATACAATTCTGGTAACCTCACCTTTCTGCAATGCTGTGGCAGTGCTCCTGCGGGGAGAGGGGATGCCGGGTTAAAGCGTTTTGGTGGCGACGATGTTGACGTCCGTGCCAAGAATGTTGGCGGCCAGCACCTGACCGACCTTGACCGGCGCCTGCACGTCCAGTGTGTTGATTAGCCGCATGCAGTCGAACATTTTCTCCTTGGGCAGCGGCTTGTCGGTCTTGACCGGCAGGCGCGGGATGGCAGCGCCCTGCACGCGCACGGTCGAGGTAATCATGCGAACCGGGTGCAGCAGCTCGTTGCGGGCATATTCCGCACCGCGCGGGCAGGCATTACCGGTCACGGCATAGTCGTTTTCTTCGTCCACCGTGAGATGGCAGCCCTTGGGGCAGGTGATACAGATTAAGTTGGTCATGCCTGTGCCTCCTCAACAGAAATTGTGATCGCGCCCTGCGCTTTGTCGAGCAGTACGCGCGGCAGCTTGATGTTTTCCATTTCGCCCGGCGCCATGTGCTCGCGCGGGAAAGCGGCAATCTGCGCACCGGCCTCGTCGGTGACGACAATGCGGCTGTTGCCGCAGATGGCGCGCACGCGGAAGAATATATCTACCGCCTTGCAATCCGTGTCCTTGTGGATGTGTTGCGGCACGGTGTAGCCCACCAGATTGCCGTTTTTCAGCTCAACGATATCGTCGGAAGCGGTGCGCTCGCCGCGACAGTACGCAGAGGCGGCGCGGCCTGCACGGGCGGCTTCCGCGGTGACGAAATCGACCAGATCGTGCACATGCAGCACATTACCGCAGGCAAACACACCGGGCAGAGAGGTTTCCATGTTTTCAAAAACGACCGGGCCGTTGGTGCGCGCGTCCATTTGGATGTTCGCGCCGCGCGACAGCTCGTTTTCCGGAATCAGGCCGACCGACAGCAGAACGGTGTCACAGTCGAAGGTCATTTCGGTGCCGGGAATAGGACGGCGGTCGGGGCCGACTTCGGAGACGATGACACGCTCAACGCGGTCGCGGCCCTGAATGTCGGTAATCGTATGGGACAGATAAAGCGGAATGTCGAAGTCGTGCAGGCATTGTACGATATTGCGCGTCAGGCCGCCCGAATACGGCATGACTTCGACGCAGGCGAGCACCTTTGCGCCCTCGAGCGTCATGCGGCGCGCCATAATCAGGCCGATATCGCCCGAACCGAGGATGAGTACGCGCTTGCCGACCATATAGCCTTCGATGTTCAGATACCGCTGCGCGGTACCGGCGGTAAACACGCCCGCCGGGCGGGTGCCCGGAATGGCGATTGCGCCGCGCGTGCGTTCGCGGCAGCCCATAGCCAGCACGACGGCCTGCGCCTGCAACACCTCATAGCCGCCCTCGGAGGAGACAATGTGGATTTGTTTGTCGGGCGTGATGTCCAGCACCATCGCATCCAGCCGGACATCCACGCCGGTCTGACCGACCATGTCGATGAAGCGACCGGCATATTCCGGGCCGGTCAACTCTTCATTGAAGTAATGCAGGCCGAAGCCGCTGTGGATGCACTGGTTGAGGATGCCGCCCAACTCGCGGTCGCGCTCGACAATACAGATCGAGCGGCAGCCGTCCTCCCACGCGGCCTGTGCGGCGCTCAGACCGGCAGGGCCGCCGCCGATGATGACAAGATCGTAATTCATGCCTGTTCCCCTCCCTTGGTGACGCCGGTGAGAATGTAGGTGCCCTCGCCGTCCTGACGAATCTCCAGCGGATCGCAGCCCAGCTCGCGGGCGAGAATGTCCAGCACGCGCGGGCCGCAGAAGCCGCCCTGACAGCGTCCCATGCCGGAACCGGCGCGGCGCTTGATGCCGTCGATTGAGCAGGGCGGGATTGGCGAGTGAATTGCCGCGACGATCTCTCCCTCGGTGATGGTTTCGCAGCGGCAGATGACGCGGCCGTAGCGCGCATCCTTGGCGATCACAGCAGCCTTTTCCGCGTCGGACAGGTCCTTGAAGCGGATTTGCTCGCGTTTGCCGTTCCAGTCGGCTTTCTTTTCCAAAGCAAGGCCGCTCTTTTCCAGCAGTTCGGCGGCATACTCGCCGATGGCGGGGGCGGCGGACAGGCCGGGGGATTTGATGCCTGCCACATGCAGCAGATGCGGTATTCCTTTTGCGGGGCGGATGATAAAATCCGCTTCGCTTGTATTGGCGCGCACACCGGCGAAGTTGCGGATGGATTGACGAAAATCCACACCCGGCACGCTCTTGCGGCTGGCTTCGACGACTGAATCCATGCCGGAGCGCGTGTTTTCGCGGCTGAGTGGGCCTTCGACCTCCTGCGCGCTTGGGCCGACGATCAAGTTGCCATGCACGGTCGGCGCAACCAGAACGCCCTTGCCCGCTGCGGTCGGGCACTGGAAGATCACACGGTGGACCATGTCGCCGCTCGATTTATCCAGCAGATAGTATTCACCGCGGGAGGGATGCGCCTCCCATTCGGCTGCGCCCGATGCCATGGCGCTGATCTCGTGTCCCCAGCCACCGGCGCAGTTGACCACAAAGCGGCTTTCGCAGTCGCCCGAGGTGGTATGGAGCAGAATGGAGTCGCCGCGGTCCTCCAGACCGGTCACTGTGCTGCGCAGGCGCAGCTCCACACCGTTGCGCACGGCGACCTCTGCTTCCGCGATGCACAGGCCCCACGGATCGATGATGGCGGCGGATGGTGCATACAGCGCAGCACATACGTTTTCCGACAGATTCGGCTCCATTTCATGCGCGGCGGCACCGTCCAGCAGTTGCAGGTCGGGGACACCGTTGCGTTTGCCGTTTTCGTACAGCCGTTCCAGTTGGGCGCGCTCTTCTTCGTTGAAGGCGACGACAAACGAGCCGATGCGCTTGTACTTGACCGAAAGCGACTGGCAAAGCTGCTCCATGATGGCCGAGCCGCGCACATTGAGCGTTGCCATCAGGGTGCCGTTTGCCGGGTCGTATCCGGCGTGCACTACCGCGCTGTTGGCCTTGGTGGTCCCCATGGCAACGTCATTTTCCCGCTCCAGAACCAGCACACGCAGCTGATACTGCGAAAGCGTGTAAGCCAGAGACGCGCCGATCACACCGCAGCCGATAATCGTTACATCATACATGCTCTTATCCCCTCCGTTATTGTTTGCAGCAATAAAAAAAGTCAAAACAAACCACCGTACAGCCATTCGTGCACAGAAGTTCGTTTTGACTCATCTCTCCAAGAAAACGAAACAACTCTTAATTTGTAATTTTACTATAACACAGCCTTTTTTTGATTGCAAGAAAAAGATTTTGCCCGCGGCGATCAGATGCGCCACAGCTCGGTGCTGGTGGTGGAGATGGCGTGCGCGCCTGCGGACAGGGCGGCCATGATGTCCTGCTTGTCGGCCAGCAGACCGCTTGCGATGATGGGCTGCTGCACTTTTTCGGCCAAGCGGGACAGGACGCGCGGCATGGTGCCCGGCAGCAGATCGACGGCATCAGCGTTGGAATTCTGCCGCAGCACATTTTCAAAAGACAGCGAATCGAACAGGAAAAAACGCTGGATGGTCAACAGATCGAGCGCCTTGGCGCGCCGGATGATATTCGGACGGGTGGAAATGATGCCGTCTGCCTGCGTGCGCTGCGCGATGAAGTTGGCTGCAATGTCCTTTGCCGTCATGCCTTCGATCAGGTCCGCATGCACAAAAGCCAATTTGCCGCGTTCCTTGACGCGGGCAACCAGCTGATCGATGTTGAGAATACTGCCATACAGGAAAAAAACAATGGCACAGTCGCTCTCCAGCGCCGGTTCCAGGCCTTCGTCATTTTTCAGCGCGGCAATGATCGGAGAATCCTGTAATGCCTGCATAAAATCGGTTTGCTTGCGTGTCATAGATGAAGCCTCCTACATAGCAAGTGCCCTGTTGCAAATCCGATTGATGCGCAATAGGACAACGAATTTGTTTATGGTTTTCACTTTAGTATAACTGACTTTATTTTTCAATGGGCAAATGTCGGATTTGGTCAAGATGTATAAATATTTCGTATAATATATGTTAAATTTATGAAAAAAGACATTTTTACTTAAATTTGACTTGCGAGACTCTGAGAGACATGATAAACTTTAGTTACATCAAGAATATGTTGCTTGCAGAGAACAGAGCCAAGGTAACAAAAAAACTCTCGTGTAAAAGTGCAGGAGGGAACGGCTGTTACGCTTGGTTTTTTTATTGCTCGCAAACCATTTGAGAAATTAGTAAATTCAGTTGACGGGAGTTGATAGACCGGTTGGACGCATTCTCTTACTATGGCAGCTAACAAAAAGGGGTGGAATACTTCATGTTCAAAATGCTCAATCCAAAGCGATTCTATCATGCGGTAGGAAAGCGAAAGTTTCTGGAATTCATTCTGTTTGCCGTGTTTATTTTATTCTTTTACGGGCCGATTCTCAACATGCTGATGCTGGCCTTTGCCAACGAATATACGGCGCCCAATATTCTCCCACAGGAATGGGGGTTCAAGTGGTGGGAATATGTCTTCAGTCAGGATAGTCTGGTTTCTTCCATTGTGCAGTCGTTTATCGTGGCGATCATCACAACCGTGGTTTCCATGATTTTCTGCATTCCGGCGGCTTATTCTATCGCGCGATTCAAATACCGCGGCCGCAAGCTGTTCATGCTGTCGTTCCTGTTGACCAATGCGTTTCCCAAACTGGGTATTTATACGTCGATCGCTGTGCTGTTCTATAAGTACAACCTGATGGGTACATATACCGGCGTTATCATCATCCATATGATCAATTCCATGATGTTCATGGTCTGGCTGCCGGCCAGCGCGTTCAGCGCGGTGCACCGCCAGCAGGAGGAGGCCGCGCGCGATGTCGGCGCGGGCCCGGTCCGTACCTTCTTCAAGGTGACGCTGCCCATGGCGGTACCCGGCATTGCGGTTGCCACGCTGTATACCTTCCTCGGTTCGATGGAGGAGGCACAGGGCACCATGCTCGTCGGTATGGCGAAGGTGCAGACCATGCCGGTTGCGATGTACGGCATCGTGTTGGATTCGTCTGCCGTCCAGATCGGCGCGGTGTTCGCCATCCTGCTGATCATACCATCCGCCGTCCTGATTTTTGCGATGCGCAAGTATATCGGGCCGAACGCAATCGCGGGCGGATTCAAGATGAAATAAGAGTGGAATAAGATTGGGAGGAAGATGAGATCCATGAGTGAGCGCAAAATCAAGTTGCAAATCAAGGATATGACCAAAAAATATGACAACGGCGACGGCGTTGAGCATATCAATCTGGATATTTACGAAGGCGAGATCGTCACCTTTCTGGGGCCGTCCGGCTGCGGCAAGACCACGATCCTGCGCACCATCGGCGGCTTTCTGGATGTGACCAGCGGTGATATCACGATCGACGGCAAGTCCATCATCGGCCTGCCGCCCGAAAAGCGGCCGACCGCAATGGTGTTCCAGAGCTATAACCTGTGGCCGCACATGACCATTTACGAAAATCTGGCGTTCGGCCTCAGGCTGCGCAAGATTCCGAAAGCCACCATCGACAAGGACATCAAGGATATCCTTCAGCTGGTCTCCATGAGCGGCTGCGAGAAAAAGTATCCCAGCCAGCTGTCCGGTGGCCAGCAGCAGCGTATTGCTATCGCGCGTTCTCTGCTGCTCAAGCCTTCCCTGCTGCTGCTGGACGAGCCGTTCTCCGCGCTTGACGCGAAGATTCGTCAGCAGATGCGCGAGGAGCTGAAAAAGATCCAGAGCGATCTGGGGATCACGGTCGTATTCGTTACGCACGATCAGGAAGAGGCCATGGCGCTTTCCCACCGCATCGTGGTAATGAACAAGGGCAAGTTTGAGCAGGTCGGCACCCCGACTGAAATTTACGACCAGCCCAAGACCCGTCACGTCGCCGGCTTTATCGGTGAGATGAACTTCATCGAAAAGGACGGCAAGACGATTGCGGTGCGTCCCGAGGATGTGACAGTGACCGAGGCCGGCAAGGGCGAGGTCAACGGCATCGTGCGCACCATCATGGTGCTTGGACACTATGTGGTCGTTACCGTGCAGCACGGTGACACGGTCATCAAGTGCTTTGTGGACCGCGAGGTGAGCGAAAAGCTCCAGAGCGGCGACGAGATCGGGCTGTCGATCGGCAAGCACTGCGTATTCTAACTTTTGGTAAACAGCGTCTGAGCGCGGGCCTTGGTTTGCACGGCGCTGCTTATATCGCAAACATTCAAGAAATAGAGAGAGAGAGGGAGAATGAAACATGAAAATGAAGCGTTTAGGCTCTATGCTGCTGGCGGGCACGATGCTGGTAGCGGCGCTGGCCGGTTGCGGCGGCGGCAAGGACGGCACGACGGCGGACGGCAAGTCCGTAGTAACCCTGTGGGCCACCGGCTCGGACAATGTGCGTACCATTTTTGAGACCTTGACCAAGGATTTCAATGAAAACTCCGAATATGCGGATAAATACGAAGTAAAACTGCAGTTTATGCTGTCCGGTACGGGCGCGCAGACGCTGGCAGATATGGTTGCGGCGGCAGCCAAGGCCAATCAGACCGATACCGATTATGACCTGATTGATATGAGCGGCGACGACCTGTCCAAGATCGTTTCTCAGATCGGTGAGGAGTCCTTCGTCAAGCTGGATGATACCAAGATTCCGAACGCGGCATCTGTTTCGGCGCAGAGCACGGTAGCAACCGATTACGTTCAGCCGTACCGCGGCACGACCGTCATCCTTGCATACGATTCCGAAGCGGTTCCCACCCCGCCCAAGACCATGGACGAGCTGGTTGAGTGGATGAAAGCCAATCCGGGCCGTTTCGCCTATAATACGCCGGGCACCGGCGGCGCAGGCGACTCGTTCGCGCGCACCGCAGTTTACAACTTCCTGCCGGAAGAGGCCATCACCTCGGACGATCCGAAGTGGGAAGAGCAGTGGGATGAAGGCTTCCAGTTCCTCGCTTCCATCCATCCGTATATGTACAAGTCCGGCGGTTCGATCGTATACCCCAACAAGAACCAGGGCACACTTGACCTGCTCAATCAGGGCGAAATCGACATGTGCATCAACTGGGCCGACATGGTGCTGAGCCAGCGTGCACAGGGTGCCATCAAGGATACCATCAAGATCACCCAGATCGAGCCTGCACTGACCGGTTCGTTGCAGACGCTGGGCATCCCGACCTTCGGCTCCAACGAAGAGGGCGCGTATGCGTTCATCGACTACATGCTGTCTCCGGAAGCACAGCAGATCATGGTAGAGCAGATGGCGGCCATCCCGCTGATCGACACCGAGGGCATGGATATGACCGGTTATGAGGACCTGCAGAATCTGGACGTTTCCAACTTCCGCATTATGTCCATCGGCGATCTGGCGACCGACTTCAACGAGCGCTGGGATAACGAGATCGGCACGCTCGGCTAAGTCAAACCTGAAAAAGAGGGGATAAACATGAGTAAAAGCCTGAAGCAGAAGCTGGTAGCATATGCTTTGGTTCTGCCGGCCTTTCTGGTCGTGATGCTGACGGTCGCCTACCCGATCGTTTCGGCGGTGATCCAGAGCTTTCAGGATGAGGAGACAGGCGCGTTCACCTGGGACAACTACCTGTACTTCTTCACTGAGCCTGCGCAGCGGCAGAATATTCTGTACACACTGTATGTTGTAATTATGACGGTTATTATCGCGATCGTGGTCGCGTATCTGCTTGCGCTGTACCTGCGCTTCGTGCATTCAGGCTTTGCCAAGAGCATCGGAACGCTGTATCTGCTGCCCCGTTTTGTGCCGGCTATGTGCGCGGTATACGCGATGATTACCATCATTCGCGATTCCGGTCTCATCAACCGTATCGGCGCACTGTTTGGCGTGGATCTCCAGCTCGGCCTGATGTATCACGCCAACGGCCTGATACTGATGAACCTCTGGTTTAATATCCCGTTCGCCGCGCTGATGATTACGGCGGGTCTGGGTGCTATCCCGGATTCCATCATCGAAGGCGCGCGCGACGTGGGTGCGGGCAAGATCAAGACGTTCACGTCGATGATTCTGCCGCTGTCGCTCAAGGACGTTATCATTGCGGCAACCTTCGTGTTCATGAGCAATGTTGGTTCGTTTACCACCCCGTACTTGATGGGCGGCAACTCCCCGAAGATGCTGGGCATTGCGCTGTTCGACCAGTTCAATAAGTATCTGGCGTACAACCGCTCGGCGGCGCTTTCGGTGATTATGTTCCTGATCTGTTCTGTTTCCGCAGGCGTATATATTTATACCAACCTGAAGGAAAAAGACTGGGAATAAGCGTTTGCAAAAGAAGAGGAACAGCGATGTTCCTCTTCTTTTCGTGTGTATAATTGGAAAGACAGGAGAGCAAAGATGGAACAGACAACAAAGATTACCGCACACTCGGGTGCGGAGCATACGGCGGATAACTCACTGGACTTTGTGCGGTATGCGCTCGGGCTGGCGGTGGACGCGCTGGAGGTCGATGTGCGCCGTCGTGCGGACGGCGTGCTCGCGCTGGGGCATGATGCGGCAGACGAAAAGTCGCCGACGCTGGAAGAGGTGTTTGCACTGGTGGCGGCGCATCCGTCCATGTGCATCAACTGCGACCTGAAAATGCCCGGACTGGAACGGGAGGTCGCGGCGCTGGCACAGCAGGCGGGCCTTATCGGACGGCTCATTTTCTCCGGCACAGTCGATGCTGCGGCCTGTGCCGCTGACCCCGCGCTGCATGAACAGGCGGAGATTTACCTGAATATTGAGGAGTATGTGCCGGATTTGTATGTGAACTATCGTAACATACCGGACTTTGAGCTGCAAGCTGCGGCTGAAATCACAGCGGTGTGCAAGCGGTACGATGTGCGGACGGTCAACATCAATCAGGTGCTGGTCACGCGCCGTCTGGTGCGCACGCTGGCACAGGAGGGCTTGGAGCTGTCCGCGTGGACGGTCAACGAGGACAGCGAGCTGCGTTGGTTTTTGGAAAACGGCATGCGTAACATCACCACGCGGGAGCCGTCTCTGGCGCTGGCACTGCGTGAGCGATAGGCGCAGGCTTGAGCCGCATCAATGCCGAAATTCTGCTCCGGATATGATGCAGGATGCCCATTGCATTTTCCGTTTTGCAGCGCTATAATAAAAATGTGCAGAGAATTGTGGAGCAAGCACATGTCCGTCGAATGATTGGCGTGACATGTGCTTTTTTAATGGAACAAAAGGGGAGAGATATCATGAAAAAACCTATTTTACTGGCACACCGCGGCTTTTCCGGCAATTACCCGGAAAACAGTCCGATTGCATTTCAGATGGCGGTGGAAAAGACCGCGGCGGACGGCTTTGAAAGCGACGTGCACATCACAAAAGACGGCAAGCTGATTATTTTCCACGACGCTACGCTGGAGCGCACCTCCAACGGCACGGGCTACATTAAGGATCACACCTATGAAGAGCTGCTCGCGCTGGATATCGGCGCATGGAAGTCGCCGGAGTTTGCTGGTCAGCACATCTGGACGTTTGACGAGCTGCTCGACTTCTGCGACCAGACCCACATGCTGCTCAATATGGAGCTGAAGAATTACGAGGTGTTCTATGAGGGGTTGGAGCAGCGCGTGATCGACGCAATCTGCGCGCATAAGATGCAGGACCGCGTGTTCGTCTCCTCATTTAACCATATTTCCATGCAGAACTTCAAAAACCTCTGCCCGGATATCAAGACCGGCCTGCTGTATGACAAGCCGTATCTTGAGATCGGCGAGTATATCAAGCGCTCCAACGCGGACAATATGCATCCGCGCTATATGCTGCTGCAATACCAGCCAGAGCTGGTTGACCTGTATCATAGCCGCGGCATGGGGGTCAACACCTGGACGGTCAATGATGAAGAGAACATGCGCGATATGATTGCGCGCGGCGTGGATTGCATCATTTCCAACTATCCGGATCTGCTCTGCAAAGTTGCGGACGAAATGTGCGACTGATCGTTCTATACGAAGCAAAAGACGGACCGTTTTCCGAGGGAAACGGTCCGTTTGGCTTTTTGCCTGAGACGGAGAAAAACACAGATCGACAATTCCGGTCATTTTGTGGTATGATAGAGAAATCCCGGAAAATGCGATTCATTGGGTGGATGCAGTACGGAGGTGACGCGGGATGCATGTGATTGTTTGTGTGGACAGTAAGGATGGGATGCTGTTCCATCACCGGCGGCAAAGCATGGACCGTGTCCTGCGTGAGCGCATCCTTGCGTTATGCGGTGCGCATGTATTGTGGATGAATACCTATTCCGCCGGGCAGTTTGCGGAGAAGGAACACGCTCGCCTGCGGGTTGACGACCGATTCCTTGCGCTGGCAGGGGAAGGGGACTACTGCTTTGTAGAAGATCAGGCAATCGAGCCATTTCTGGACCGAATAGAGGATTTCATCCTGTTTTGCTGGAACCGCGTTTATCCGGCAGATCAATACTTTGACCGGTCGCTGTTGGAGGGCGGCTGGACTTTGCGGGAAACCGAAAAATTTTCTGGTTCCTCGCATGCAAAAATCACAAAGGAAGTTTACAGAAAATGCAGAGAATGATGAAGAAAATTGTGCCGGTGCTGCTGTGCATCCAGTTTTTGCTCTCCGGCTGTGCCATGCTGCGGCCGCAGCAGACGGTTTCGCTGGAGGATATCCCGGCGTACAGCGGCGAGCCCTATGTGGAAATCGACGGCAATGTGCCGGACTTTCCCGAGGAGGACCAAGTCGCGGAATCTTTTGAAAGCTATGCGCCGCTGGACTTTTTGGGGCGGTGCGGCACAGCCTATGCCTGTATCTCCACCGATCTGATGCCGACCGAAGAGCGCGGCTCGATCGGACAGGTCAAGCCGTCCGGCTGGCAGACGGTCAAATATGATTTCGTAGACGGAAAATATCTGTATAATCGCTGCCATCTGATCGGGTATCAGCTGACGGCGGAAAACGCAAACGAGGAAAATCTCATTACCGGCACGCGGTATTTGAATGTGGAAGGTATGCTCCCGTTTGAAAACATGGTGGCGGATTACATCAAGGAAACCGAAAACCATGTGTTGTACCGCGTTACGCCCATTTTTGAGGGGGATAACCTTGTTGCCTCCGGTGTGCAGATGGAAGCCCTTTCGGTGGAGGATGCGGGCGAGGGAATCTGCTATAACGTATATTGTTATAATGTGCAGCCCGGTGTGGAAATCGACTATGCGACCGGAGAAAGCCGCGAAGCGGATGACGCGCAAACAGATTCGCAGGAACAGACGCAGGAATATGTGCTCAACATCGCCTCGAAGAAAATCCATCTGCCGGATTGCTCCAGCGTGGCCGGCATCGGGGAAAAGAATAAATCGTATTATACCGGAAACTACGAGGATTTGCTGGCGCAGGGCTATTCGCTTTGCGGCAACTGTCTGGGAAAATAAACGGAAGGGTCAAAAAAGCCGCTTCTCTGCAAACGCGCAGAGAAGCGGCTTTCGCTTATATATGTATGTGTCAGGCGGTTGTCTCTTCACAAGATTCGTGCTCGATGATCTTGATGAGCGTCACATGACGGTCGTCGGCATCCTGCACGACAAAATCCAGATTTTTATAGGTCAGCGTTTCGCCCTGCTTGGGGATATGTTCAAGCTGATCGATCATCCAGCCGTTGACGGTGGTATAACTGTCGGCTACGTCATCGTCCTCATAGCCGAAGTTGGTCAGCACATCTTCAAAATCGGCCGCGCCGCGTGCCAGATACTCATGGTTGCCGGTTTTCCAGCACTGCTCAACCACGCGGTCGTGTTCGTCCCAGATTTCACCGACCAGCTCTTCCAGAACATCCTCCAGCGTCACGATACCCAGCGTGCCGCCGTATTCATCTGCCACAACCGCAATGTGTGATTTGCTCTTTTGCAGCATTTTGAGCAGCTCACCGATTTTCATGGTTTTGGCAACAAAAATCGGGGGCTTGACGATCACATCAATCGACCGGTTGGAGGGAGCGACCTCGTTATAGAAATCCTTCTCATGGATGATGCCAACGATATTGTCAATGGAGTTTCGGTAGACCGGCAAGCGGGAAAAACCGGTTTCCTTAAACAACTGCGCAATCGTCTGGTTATCCGTGTCCTCAGAAATGCCAACAATGTTGACACGCGGGGTGAAAATCTCCACGACCTCGACATCGCTGAATTCGATCGCGCTGCGAATCAGATCGCCTTCCTGCTCGTCGATGCCGCCCTCGCTTTCGGCTTCATCGACCATGGTCAGCAGCTCTTCTTCCGAGATGGAAGTATCCTCCGAGGTTTTGAAAACAAGGGAGAGCAGCTTTTTCCACTGGACAAACAGAAAGTTGATCGGCGTGAGAATATAAATGAGCACCTGAATGATCGGCGCGGAAAAGCGGGCAAACAGCTCGGGCGATTCCTTTGCCAAGGTTTTGGGGGAGATTTCGCCAAAAATCAGCACGATAACCGTGGTGACAATCGTGGAAAGCGAAGGACCGGTTTCCTCGCCCACCCAGCGGATGAACAACACCGTTGCGACCGATGCGGAAGCAATGTTCACAATATTGTTGCCGATCAGGATGGTGGACAGCAATTTGTCATACTGGTCGGAGAGCCGTAGAACCAGCGCGGCCCGCTTATCGCCTTTTTCGGCAAGGCTTTTGACGCGGATGCGGTTGAGGGAGGAAAATGCGGTCTCCGTAGAGGAGAAAAACGCGGACATAATAAGACAGGCGACAATGATAATAATACCTACTGATGTGTTCATGGTGTATTCCTTTCGAAGTAATTTTGAATTGGGTCAGTAAACTGCGCTATTCCAAGGAAACTTCGAAAGGCCAGAACGATAATCGGCCCGCAGGATCAGGGTCAGACATGGGAATTTACATCCACCTTTCTGTAAAAATTAGGTTGTGTGATGCTGATATTATACATAAATTCGCGCATTTCGTCAAGTTTGACAAAGCAGCTGCGCCGGAAATGGATTATATAGCGGTGCGGTTGTATTCCGTGATCCCGTTTTTGTCCATCCATGCGCGTTTGCTGTCCATCAGGCGGGTCAGTCCGCTGCTGGGAGAGCCGTGGCGCAGCGTGTACAGGCGCTGCAACTCGAGTAGATCATTATAGGTCAAATAGGGATAGTCTGAGCCGGAAGCTGTGCCGTCGGGCTTATAGGAGTAATTCAGGTTGCCGTCCGGCAAAATCCACAGGGAAACCGTGCTTTCAATGCCGCGCACCATGCAGTCGGCCAGTGCGGCATACGATTCATCGCCGGTGGCTGTAGAGAAGCGGTAGAGGAATACCGCTTCGGCTGCGTGGTGGTTGAGAGAAGCGTGGGTGGGCTGGCTCAGGCCGTTCGGATGCCAGTAATCCTCCACCAGCCATCCGACCGTGTCTCCGCTTCCGAAGCTGTAATGGTGCGCCTGCGCATGGCTGACCAGAAAATCGGCATAGCGTTTGGTCTGGTCCAGCCATTCGGTCACGCCGAAGGTTTCCGCTGCGTTGATATTGGCCAGCCAGAAATCCGTATTGAACCGCGTATCAAAGTAGCCGGGATCAATGTTATAATCGCCTTTCAGCCATGTGCTGCCTGCAAGCGAGGGGATAAACCCGTATTCGTTCTGCTTTTCGCGCATGATATCGATCATCGCAAGCCCCAGCGCGCGCGACGCGGGCTGATCGGCATCCTTGGCCATCTTGCCTGCAATGTGCGCGGCCGGCAGACTGTAAAAATAATTGGGGCCATAGGGGTAATAGGTGGAGGGTGCGGTGTAATAATACCCGTCATAGCACCAACGATTGGCATCGGTAAAGCGGTAGTTCGACCAGCGGCTGAGCTCGTCGGAATCCGTCCAATCGATCAGCTGCTGGCTCGAGGTAAGCACCAGATAGTCGCTGAATGTCCCTTGCTGCAGCGCGGCGACTTGCAGGGAAAAGGTAAAGCCGCCGTTTTCCTGCGTCACGGCAAGCGTGCCGTCGCAGCTCGGCATGGATTCGATCATACCGTTTTCATGGGTGCAATAGGTTTGGGGAGTTACTACTATGCTGTCTATGCCGTTCACACGGATAAAATACATGCCGCGCGGCAGAATGCCGGAGGAAAGCGGCTTTTCATACCAGCGCGCAGCAATGGCATCATACCAGCGGACGGTACCGCTTTGACCCTCCATTCGGAACTGCGCAGCGACATGCGCCGGTGTGGCGAGCGACGCGGTCGAGCGTCCCATTTCCACGACGCATCCTTGGGTGTCGCTGTAAGTGCGGGTTTCGTGGCATACTTCGGTCAGTGCCTGACGGGTTTCTGCGCGCGTCACCGGACCGAGAAAGGTGGTGAACGCGGTATAGGAATGGCTTTGCACGTTTGCGTTCGGGTCGGCGGCTTGCGGTACAATGCCAAGAATGCCGGACAGGCGCTGCAGGATGGTGGCAAGCTGTGCGCGCGTTACCGTACCCTGCGGGGTCAGCGTGGTGTCAGTGGTGCCGGTAATCAGTCCTTGTGCGTTGGCCCATTGCATGGCGGTCAGTGCGTAGCTGCTGATCTGTCCCGCGTCTGCGTACAAGGACAAGTCGTTTTGCAGGGTCAGGTCAGCCTGCTTCAAAGCGGCATACCGATACAGCATGGCGGCCAGCTGCTCCCGGGTCAGGGAACCGCCCGGCTGGAATTGACCGTTGCCCACGCCTTCTATGATGGCGTTGTACGCGCCCCACTGCACGGCGTCGTAATAGGAAGCGTCTGTCGGGACATCCTGAAACGAAGAAGCAATGACGATATTTGTGTCTGGCGCTAACCGATACAGCGCCTGCACGATGCAGGCGCGTGTGGCTGGTGCGTTTGCGCCGAAGGTATAGTCGGATAAGCCATCCATCAGTCCTGCGTCTGTGACAAAAGCAATGGCGTCAGAAGCCCAGTGCGACGCTGTATCGACATAGGTCGCAGTGGCTGTGCCTGCACGGAGCAAGACCAAACAGATGAGAAATATTGCTGCAGGATATCGGAAAAATTTCAACCTATATGCACCCTTTCGAGGATTATGGGACAAAAAATAAAAGCCGTTAGTTCGTAAAGACTATCAAAAGTATATCATATTATGAACCAAAATTCTATGGAAGGGACAGCACAGATCTTTCCAACGTCAATCTTTTGCCGACAGCAGAAATTTTTGATTATAAAAAATTGCATTTCAAGGGATTGGAGGGAGTGGATGATCATTTGCCAGAGCAAAATTTTGTTCTTGCGTTTTTTCTGTATCGCCGTATTATAAAGGATGCTTGTTTGACCCGTACCAAATCAAATGAGCGGTGTCTCCCGCAAGGTGTGAAGCACATCCTGCGGGAAACACCGCCAAACAAAGGAGGAAAACAAATGTCGCTTTCCGATCAGAAACTCAAGGGATTTACCAAACTGATTTCCTCTCTGGCCGATCAGCCGAGAATGCAGCCGCAGGACCTGAAAGCCTACTTTGACAGCAGCCCGGAGGAGGTGCGGCAGGCGCACAACAATCTGTGTGACGCGCTGTGTGCGCCAGACGCTGCGGCAAGCCTTGGTTTTGCCCGCACGGCGGGCGTGCCTGCGGATACCGTACAAGCCGCTGTCGAGCATGTGCAGGCGCAGGTTTCGGATGCCGTGTCGGGCAATCTTCCGTCCGGCAGCGTGACCGGCGACAAGCTGGCACAGGATGTGCGCGACCGCCTCTCGGCCATCGAAAGCGCCGCGGCTTCCGAGGCCAGCACTCGACAGTCCACAGACAGCAGTCTGCAAAGCCAAATCAGCTCCCTGAGCTTGGGAAAAAGCGAAGTGATGGTCGGTACATATGTTGGAGACAGTCAGCCGGTACGGCTGATATCGCTTGGCCGAAAGCCGAAGGCAGTCTATCTCTGCCACAGCATGGGCCTTCTGATTTCCGGCTCATCCCGCTACGGCGGACTGGCATTGGATGGTCATCCCGCAGGACCGGAGGAAACGCCTATCGCCACTATTGTCGATCAGGGATTTCAAGTTTACTTTACCAGCGGAAGCCAGTATAACGTCATGTCGAATTTTAAGGATACTTCATTTTATTATATCGCATGGCTGTAAAAAAAGCCCCTTGGGAAAATCCCAAGGGGCCTTTTCATTTGATGTTCACAAAGAACCAATCACTGATTAACCAGCAAAGTGGAAGTGCTTATCAGTGTAGGTGCCGTGAGTCACACCGCCAACGCTGCCGTCCAGCATGTTGTCAACGTCGTAGAATACCGCTACGATCTTGCGATCAGCCGGTACTACGTTGTTGTCAAATACTACGATCGCGTTCGCAATGTAGTTGCTGCCGCCGCAGTTCTCAGCCAGCGGGATGCCAGTGATATCGCCCTCAGCGCCTGCAGTCTCGGAATCGTCGATTGCAACGAATACGCAATCCTCATCAAAGCTGTAGGTGGCTACGCCGCCAGCATGAGCAACACGTGCGCTGCCCTTTACTACGCGGTCAGTGCCGATGATGGCAGCATCAGCGCCAACAACAGTCACGTCGTCAACATAGTCGCCATCCAGCGTGTAGGAGATAACCGTGCCAGCAGTTGCACCAACGATCGGGTTGGACTGATCCTGAGTCAGGGTAGCAGCACCCTCAGAGGTCCAAACGTCGTAAGCAGCCTTCTTCTCGCCGTCCTTGGTTACGGTGTAACCGTCGCGGGTCAGGTAAGCATACTTGGTGTCGCTGGTAGCGCCCGGAACGGTTGCCTCGCGGATGGTCAGGAATGCAACTGCAATGTAGTTCAGGCCGTCCTTCTCGTTAGCCAGAGCAAAACCACCGGTAACGTGGACAGCGCTGTTATCCCAGCCCTTAGCGGTCTTGCCGGAGATAACCTTGGTCTCAGTGCCAGCCTTTACATATACAACTGCATCGTCGTTGAACGGATTGCCGTTGATCTTGCCGTCCTTGTAAGTGAGGGCACCGTTGAAATATGCATCGCAGCCAGCATCCTTCTCGTCCTGAACCTGCTTGATATCGTAGCTGCCGTCAGCCAGCTTGCTGTAAGTTACCAGACCAATCAGGAAAGTGCCAGACGGCTTCAGAGCGGTATTTGCACCAATCTTGTTGTTGGAAGAACCAGCACCCAGATTGCGGCCACCCAGGAGCTTCTCACCGTCGTACTTGGAGATCTTAACCTCAGCGTCGGTGCCATCCGGGAAGTACATGCGAGCCTTAACGGTGCCTTCGCCGTTCGGATCGTCAAACTTGGTGTCAACGTCAGCGTCGCCAGTGCCATCACCAACGGTATCTGCGATTGCAGACAGGTAAGCTACGTCTTCGAGCTTGCCGGTGGTCTCGTCAGCCGCCAGGATGTAGTTGCCGCGGATAACCAGATCGTAGGTAGCGCCGCTCTTGATTACAACATTCTTAGCAGTGCGGTACCAAGTGCCGTCTACGCGAGCTTCAACAACAAGGCCGCCGCTGGTGCGGGTCGCATCAACCGTTGCAGAAGTAACGTCAGCCTTAACAACGATATCCTTGTCGGAAGAATTGTAAGCGTCGTCGATGACGTAAACGTAATCGTCCTTCGCGATATCCTCGTAACCGGAGATATCGGTGAACTTCAGGGAGCCAACATTGTTGTCAACGGTCATGGAGTTGGTGCCAACATAGGTAACCTTACCAAACTTGATCGGGCTGGAAATAACAACTTCAACCTTGCCGTCGCCATCGGTATCGATCAGCTTGATCTCCTGAGCAACTTCGTTCTGCTTTGCATCATTGTTCTTGGTAGCAGTAGCTGCCAGAGCGGACAGGGCAAAACGCTTGGTGGTATCATTGTTGAAGGTGTAGTTCTTCATTGCGGTGGTGCCGTCCAGCTTGTACTCAGTACCGTCCAGCTTAATCTTGGTGTTGTCGGAAACCGTCTCCAACTGACCAACGTAGCCGGTAGCGACCGTAGTGGAATCAGCGTAAGCGTAAACGCCGTAAACCTTGTCGCGCTGGCCAATCTTCTGCATAACAACGACGCGCTGACCAACCAGATCAGAGTAATCGTTAGCAACACGGATGTAGGTGCCGTCAGAAGTGTCCATCGAGTAGGTGTCGCGGTTTGCTTCCTTCTCGGTGCCGTACAGGTAAACCGCATCGTCTACCTTCTTGCCGTTGAAGTCGAGGTCCATGTACTTGCCGCCGATGGTAGCGTCGTCCAGAATGTCACCTGCGGTCGCCGGCTTGAAGTCAGCGATGTCAGCGGAGTAAACAACACGCTCCATGTCCAGAGCATTGTACATGATCTGAGCAGCGTACTGACGCGGCAGAGCGCCGTTTACGTCAGCGGATACGTCCTCGAACAGGTTGTTCAGGTTTGCGTACTTCATGGTGTTGGCAGACCAGCGGGAGCCGGTCAGACCAGCCTTGTCCGGGGTGTAGCCAGCAACAACCAGCAGCATCTTGGCAGCTTCAAGACCGGTAACCGTATCGTTCGGAGCGAACTTGGTTGCAGACTTACCAGCGATGATTTCGCTGTTCTGCAGGTACTTGATGTAGCCAGCCGCCCAAGTGCCGTTCACGTCGGTGAACGAGGTCGGCAG
>DXDZ01000057.1 GCA_019115185.1 Candidatus Agathobaculum merdipullorum | reverse complement strand
GGCTGACAGGCCCTGCCTGGCGGCTTGAATCCGTATGCCTTCTGCGAGAATTCTAAGCGCAAACCGTTCTGCCAAAAGCTACGTGCTAGCAGGACGGTTCTTTTTGCCTTATTATGCGGTGTTGCCTTAAGAATATGGGAAACAACAGCCTTGTCGATTGACAGGGCTGTTGTTTTTGCGTGAAATAACGAAAAAGCACTGTCGTTCAGACAGTGCTTTTATTTCTGGAGCGGCTGACGAGGCTCGAACTCGCTACCTCCACCTTGGCAAGGTGGCGCTCTACCAGATGAGCTACAGCCGCATTTTGTATCGCGCCGAACTCATCAGCGCGATATTTATTATAGCAGGGAGTGGACAAACTGTCAAGCAAAAAATAAAAAATTAGGTAAAAATTTTTTACCCCTTTTTGCTGGGCCGTCGGCACAGTACAAGCGTGACAAACAGGCAGACAGCGAGGTACAGCACAACCGGAATGCCGGCAAACAGCAACACCCGTCCAAACGCCCAAAGCGGCTGTGGCAGGCTGGTCCAAAGACGTGACAATGTTGTTTCGGGGATGAGGTTTAGCAGCGGTGTAAACGAGAAATAGAGCACCCGCGTGGGCAGCAGCGCGACCATCCAGATTTCAACACGCCAGAATGCGCGGATAAAATCCAAGCCTTGCTGGGTATCCATACTGCTTTTCAGATACAGTCCGAAGCCCATTGCCAAGGCGATGGCACAAATCTGCAAGATTACGCCGATGACAGAAGGGATCGTGCTGGCAGATACGAAGCGGCCGTAGAACAACAGAAACAGCCCGCATGCGCTGCCGCCCAGTGTCATGCAGAGCAGCAGCGGCGCGCCTGCCCGCGCCTGCGCAGGCGACATATGTGCGTCCGTGCCGCCTGACGTATTTTGCTTCGGCGCGATATCTCGCAGCAACCAGTCGGTCGTTACATCGAAATAGTCCGCCAGAGCGATGATTTTGTCCGTGTCCGGCGTTGCGTCGCCAAGCTCCCATTTGCTGACCGCCTGCCGCGAGACGCCCAGTGTGATCGCCAGATCTTCCTGCGAAAGGCCACGCTTTTTACGCAGGTCGGTGATTTTTTCTCCCAGTGTCATGTTTGGTTACCTCCTTGGTTGGTGGGGCCATTTTATCGAAAAACCCGGTTGCACACCACCATGTTTGGCTGGAAAAGTCGCAACTTTGGGTTGCATACGAAAAAATCCGCGCGTTTGATTTCAAAACGCGCGGATTCAGCGTCAGGGTGGCAAGACAAAATCAATAGCCAAGAGGCTGACCGATCAGAACGATTTCGCAGCGCTCCATGCTCTGCGGCGGACCCATATGAATGGCCATCGCGCGGCAGATACGATCGGGGCTTTGACAGTCGTGGCATTTGCCGTCCACGGCGCAAGGGGTTTTCTTTTCCAGACGCTTGGCGTTAAGCGGAGCCGCGACATTACGAGCGCGGTCAATCGCGCTTTCCAGATCGGGGCACAGTTTGTTGATGCCGCAGACAAAGATGCAGCGCTTGGGGCCGAACAGCGTGCCTGCAATGCGGTTGCAGGCGCCGTCGATGTTGACGACCTCGCCGGTTTCGCTCAATGCGTTCGCCGAGCTGAGATAGATATCCGGCGTCTGGAAGAACTCTCCGGTGCGCACCCAGTGCCAATGCACGGCGGTGCTGTTGGAGAAGGCTTCCGGGAAGCCAAGCTCCTTGAGTGTCATCGAACCGCCGAGGGACACGGATTTGCCTGCACAGGTGTCGGTCAGATACGGCAGGGCATCCGCTACCGTCGGGAAATAAGTAAAACCGAAGCCACGCTTGGTGAATGCTTTGCAGATGGCGTCCACAGCCAGCAGACCGCGCTCGAACAGCGGCAGCAGGTCGGCGGGGGTGTTGACAAGCGCGTCTGCGCCAGAGCTGGTCAATTCTTCGGCCGAGCGGAAGCCCCAAGTGACGCCGACTGCCAACAGACCGGCATTTTTGGCCGTCTGCATATCGGTTGCGCTGTCGCCAATGTACAGCGTTGTGGCAGCGTCACCGCCCAGCTCGCGCAGCAATTGCAGCACGCTGGTCGGATCGGGTTTGCGCGGAACATCCGGACGCTCGCCGTAGGTGATCTGCACCAGATCGCCGAAAAAGTGTCGGATCAGGCTTTTGGCCGCCAGATCGTATTTGTTGGACAATACGCCGACCGAAACCCCTGCTTTTTTCAGCTGCCGCAGCAAGGGCAGAATGCCATCATACGGTTGCGTGCGGTTCATCATACGCTGGTTGTACGCTGTACGGAATTCATCCAGACAAGTGTCGATCATGGTTTCCGTGCGCTTGTCTTCAGGAATACAGCGCTCGATCAGTTTGCGCACGCCGTTGCCGACGCGCACACGGGTATCTTCTTCCGTCACAGCGGTAAAGCCGCGGCGCACGATGGCGCAGTTGACGCTGTCGGTCAGATCGCCCAGTGTGTTGAGCAACGTGCCGTCCAAATCAAAAATTGCGGTGGTAATTTTCATGCTATCGCTATCCTTTTTCTTGTTACAGAGCGGTTGTCAGCCGCGCATGTAGGTCTGTGTGATCTCGCCGAGCATGGCCGAGACGGTGGGGTTGAGCGCTTCCTTACGCACGCGCCAACGCCAGTTTTTGCCGCCGATGGTGGCGGGGGTATTCATGCGGGAATCCGCGCCCAGCGAGAGCACATCCTGCAAGGTTGTCATGGCAATGTGCGCGGAAGAAGCCCATACGCTCTTGATGGCGCTCCAGCCCATCGCTTCGCTGTGTGAGGTGCGCAGATACCGGTAAGCAAATTGCTTTTCCGGCTCGGTGCAGATGTCCATGATCTGTTCGCAAACGGTCTGCGAGTCATGCGTGGAGGTATAAACAATGCTGTTGGGCACATAATTGTGCGGCAGATGTTCGCTATCACAGTCGGGCGTGAGGCCGAAAATCAGCACTTTCATGCCGGGAAAACCGCTTTCCGCCAGCAGGTCGCGGACTTCATCGGTCATTGATCCCAAATCCTCTGCAATCAGCGGTAGAGAACCCAGCGCCTTTTCCATGGCAAGGAACAGCTCCATGCCCGGCCCCTTGCTCCAGTGACCGTTAATGGCGGTTTCTTCGTCGGCTTGCACTTCCCAGTAGGCGGCAAAACCACGGAAATGATCGAGCCGGATCACATCAAACAGAGCCATGTTGCTCTTCATGCGCCAAATCCACCAAGCAAAGTTTTCCGCGCGGTGTGCATCCCAGTCATAAACCGGGTTGCCCCACAGCTGGCCAGTGGCCGAATAGTAATCGGGCGGCACACCCGCCACCAGCTTCGGGCTGAGGTCGGTTTTCAGTTTGAACAGCTTGGGATGTGTCCACACATCCGCCGAGTCGGCCGAGACATAGATCGGGATATCGCCAATGATCTGGATGCCGTGCTCATTGGCGTATTCGCGCAGCGCCTTCCACTGGGTAAAGAAGATATATTGCAGGAAGATGCGGAAGTCGATCTCGTCCCGCAGTTCCTCGGTCACTTTTTTCAGCGCTTCCGGCTTGCGGTCGCGCACTGCCTTATCTGGCCACATGTAGACCGGCATGTGGTGGTATTTTTCCTCTTTGAGCGACATGAACAGCGCATAATCCGGCAGCCATTCGGCATTCTCTTCGGTGAAGGCGTCGATTTTCTCGCGCAGCTCGTCATCTATGCGCGAATAGGCCTTGCGGAACAGCGGCCAGCGGGTGTCAGCCAATTGCTCAAAATCCGCAGTGTCCGGTGAGGCTTCAAAGTCGCCCGCTTTGACTTCAGCCTCGGTCAGCAATCCGTCCTCCACCAGCAGATCCAGGTCAATCAAATACGGATTGCCTGCCGCAGCAGAAAAACACTGGTAGGGCGAATCGCCAAAACCGGTGTGGCCAAGCGGAAGCACCTGCCAGTAGGTCTGATGCGCCGCAGCCAGAAAGTCAATGAATTCATAGGCGGTTTTTCCTATGGTGCCCACACCGTGCGGTGAAGGCAGGGAAGTGACGTGCGCAAGCACGCCGCTGGAACGGTGAAACATAAATACATCCCCCAATTAGATATAGTTGTATTATAGCGTGTTTTATGGAAATTTGTCAATTTTGCTTGCCAAGTGTGCGGACGCAGGATATAATGAAAAGGCTGAAAAATAAACAGGAAAAAGGGGAATTTGACGCATGAGAATGCGCAAAAAGAAAAATCTTGATATTCGCTTTGCGGCCTGCGCGGATGTAATGGCGTTTGAGCCGAAGGAAAAGCGCGGCAAATGGCGGGCGCTGTTCGGAAATGACCATCCGCTGCATGTTGAAATCGGCTGTGGTAAGGGGCGTTTTGCCATCGGCATGGCTGAGCAGCATCCGGACGTGAACTTCATAGCGGTCGAGCGGGAGGAGGGCGCGCTCATTATGGCGGCTGAGCGCTGCCAGCAAAATCCGCTGCCTAATCTGCGGTTTGTATCGTTTGACGCAGCAGAATTGCGTGATGTGTTTGCCCCCGGCGAAGTGGACCGCATCTATCTGAATTTTTCCGATCCGTGGCCGCCTAACCGGCAGCGTAAGCGCCGCCTGACATGGCGCGCCTATCTCGAGGTGTACGACGAGATCTTAAAACAGCAGGGCGATATCTGTTTTAAGACCGACAACCAGCGCTTTTTCGAGTGGACGTTGCAGGAAATTTGCCAGTTTGGCTGGCTGCTGCAAAATATCTCGCTTGATCTGCACCATTCGGACTTTGAGGGCAACGTAATGACCGAATACGAGGAGAAGTTTTCGTCCGAGGGCGCACGCATTTACCGGCTGGAGGCAAGACGCCGCCTGCCGGAGTTTTTGAGAAAGTGAAAATGGGAAAAGCGGCCTGCGGGCCGCCTACGGGCCGCTTTTTTAATTCTTGACATATGCCGGAAATGTGCTATGATAGATGCATAACCGGCATATGCCGGAAACAAAATACGGAGGCGCAGTTGCATGAAAATTGCAGTCACTTATGAGGACGGTCAGGTATTCCAGCATTTTGGTCATACCGCCCAGTTCAAAGTATATGAAGCCAAGGATGGAAAAATCCTTTCGTCTCAGGTTGTGGACACCAACGGCAGCGGCCATGGCGCGCTTGCAGGCTTTCTCGCGGCGCAAGGCGTGGATACGCTGATTTGCGGCGGTATCGGCGGCGGTGCGCAGGCCGCGCTCGCAGAAGCGAATATCCGCCTGCTGGGCGGTGTGCAGGGCAGCGCAGACGCGGCTGTCGAGGCGTTTTTATCCGGTTCGCTGCAATACAATCCGGATGTCAAGTGCAGCCATCATGAGCATCACGGGGAAGGCCATGACTGCTCTTCGCATGGCAATCACCACTGCGGCGGCCATTGCCACGGCTAAACCATGCCCAGACCGAAAAAATGCCGCCGTGTGTGCGGCCTGCCGGTTTGCCGCGAGTTCGGCCCGCGTGGCACGGGTTGTATGGGTGAGCCAGTCACATTAGGGCTGGATGAATATGAGGTTATCCGGCTGATTGATCTGGAAGGGATGCAGCAGGAGCAGGCGGCGGCGCAGATGGGGGTCGCGCGCACAACCGTGCAGTCGATCTACAATGCAGCGCGGCGCAAGATGGCGGACGCCATAGTAAACGGCAGGGCGCTGCGCATTGAGGGCGGCGACGTTGAAGTGTGCGAAAAACGCGCGCATTGTATGTGTAGCGGCTGCTGTGGGCATCGAGGCTGCGGACAACAAAAACCGGAAGGCTAAACCTTCCGGTTTTTCGTTTACAGTTTGGTGTAGCCGCGTGGAGTGACGATGGCATCCAGCGGCACGCCAGCCGCGCAGGCAGGGCAGTTTTTTCCGCGCACAAAGTTATGATAATGCGGGAAGTCCTCGCCGGAAAACAGGCTGCAAACCGGTTTGCCATCCAGTTCGGAAATGTTGGAGAACAGCGCCGAGTAGCCTGCTACACGACCGCCATAGTATTCAATGCACTCGCGGGTCTGTGAAAGGGTCTGACCGGTGGAAGCTGTGTTGACCAACACCAGCACATTGCGGTGCTCGATCATGGGGCGCAGGTTGTCCGCGAACATAAATTGTCCGTTGACATTGCTGTCCGGCTCAACGAGATAAATGACTTTGTTGGTGTTCAGGCTGCCGATGCCGGAGTTGGCAAGTTCTCTGGCAACATATGCGCCGATGTACTCTGTACCTTCCAGACAGAGCAGCGTATCTATGCTGACAGCGGAGAAGCGGAACGCAATGCTGCGCGCAGCCTCAAGCGCCATGGCCATGTTGTGCTTGATCTCGGACATGTCGATATAATAATTGATATGGGAATGGTTGGTTGCAAAATGTCCCGGAATCGCATCTGCATAAAGACGCTTGTTGGAACGGGAAATGATACGGATCGGCTGCTGCATAAATGACCACCTTTCTTTGTCCGTTAGAAAATCACAAGCCTATTATAGCGCAATTTTATCAGCAGGGCAAGAAAAAGCGAAGCAGTGTTTGTGGAATAATGACAAAAAACCCTGCTGCATCAAGCAGCAGGGTTGGAAAGCGAAAGATTAAAGCGCAGCCTTAGCCTTTTCAGCGAGCGCTGCGAAAGCAGCCTTGTCGTTGACAGCCAGATCCGCGAGCATCTTGCGGTTCAGGTCGATGCCAGCCTTCTTCAGACCGTTCATGAAGCGGCTGTAGTTCATGTCGCAGGACTTGGCAGCAGCCGAAATACGGGTAATCCACAGGCGGCGGAAGTCACGCTTCTTGTGCTTGCGGCCGATATAAGCGTACTTCAGGCTCTTCATGACAGCCTGGTTGGCTACACGATAGTGGGTAGACTTGGCACCCCAGTAGCCCTTTGCACGCTTGAGGATCTTCTTTCTTCTTTTGCGCGTCATCATTGCGCCCTTAACTCTTGCCATTGTAATTGCCTCCTATATGAAAGATGTTGTTACTTACTTATACGGCAGCAGACGCTTGAGCTGCGCTACGTTCGTGGAATCCGCGAAGCCTTCCTTGCGGAGGTGGCGCTTGAGCTTGGTCGTCTTACCATGGCCGTTGAGCAGGTGACGCTTGCCAACATGGCCGCGCTTGAACTTGCCGTTCTTGGTAACGGAGAATCTCTTCTTTGCACCGCTGTGCGTTTTGATCTTAGGCATAAGGTTTGCTCCTCTCTGAATTTGCGCGCAAGGCGCGTTTTGGTTTACTTGTCCTTAGCGGGCGCCAGAAACATCAGCATCTGACGGCCTTCGAGCTTGGGCTGCTTTTCTACCGTGCTGCATTCCGAGCACAGCTCCGCGAAGCGATGGAGCAGATCCTGACCGAGCGACGCGTGTGTAACCTCACGGCCGCGGAAACGAACCGAAACCTTGACCTTGTCGCCGTCCTTGAGGAAACGGCAGGCGTTTTTCACCTTGGTGTTCAGGTCGCCGACGTCGATATTGGGGGTCAGGCGAATCTCTTTGATCTCCACGACGCGCTGGTTCTTGCGCGCTTCCTTTTCACGCTTGGCCTGTTCAAAACGGAACTTGCCATAGTCCATAATTTTGCAGACCGGCGGCTTCGCCTGCGGGGCAATTTTCACCAGATCCATACCCTTTTCCACGGCGGCATCCTGTGCCTGCTGGATGGGAACAATGCCGAGCTGCTGGCCGTCGTCGCCGATCAGACGGACTTCTTTGTCGCGGATCTCTTCATTGATTTGATGTTCCATGCTGCTGATTGGTAAGCACCTCCAAACGATAAATGGGTTAAGACAAAAAGAAAAAGGACCGATCAACAAGCGACCGTCCTCCATACATAAAACGCAAACCCGTACCCAAACGGATTTTTGCTTTATTAACCCGTTTGCTCCAACGCTGCGGGTGAGGACATTGCCTTCTTCCTTGTTACCTGAAATACTATATCAGAAATGAATTACAAAGTCAAGGCTTTATTTCCGTTATTTTAACTGGTATGATATTTCGCACAGGAAGCATACTATGACAGTACGGCGCTCGATAATAGGGCTTTACAAAAGGGACTTGATTTGTTATGCTTGTTGTAAGGAGAATGTTTCTTCTTGCACAGCCCGAATTTGAACATAAGGAGGTGCCGGATCGTGAGCGAGGAATACGGCAACGATTTTGTTACGTTGATTGATGAGGACGGAAACGAAGTTGAGTTTGAGCACATCGACACCGTGGAATATCAGGGAACAACGTATCTGGCTTTTATCCCGGCGGAGCTTTCCGTTGAGGAGGATGCAGAGGTTGTCATCATGCAGATTGTAGAAGAAGACGGTGAGGAAATGCTGGAGGCGGTTGAGGATGACGAGATCGCTGATGCAGTGTTTAATATCGTAATGGAGCGCGCCGAGGCGGAAGAGGAAGAATAACTTCACGATCGCATACGGCATGGATTCGTCAAATCCCTGCCCTGTACGACAGCAGCCCTTTTTTAACCCACATTTTTAGTACGGGATTTCGGAAAGTTTTGGCATCGAGCAGCAGGCCTCCCGGGTATACACGGACGTTGGAAGCGCAGACATGCCAAACAGAAAACCCACCTGCATGAGTCGTGCAGGTTACTAATTGGGCTGCATCGGCAGGGCGGGGTATTATTATGCCCAAAAGTCTGACTGCGGTGACAGGCAACTGTTTGACTGATAAAAAATTTGTTACATTTGTGTGACTTTACAGGAATTTTATTTGCTTTTTTGGCATAAGATGATATAATGATACAAAGAGAGCATAAAAAAGGAGGTGCACAGACACATGAGACATCTGAATCTTCCCCAGCAGCCCGATCGCCCGGATATCGATGATCTGATTTTCGGAGATGAACATGAGACGCATAGCGATAAGTAAAACGCTTACGGATATGTCCACGCAGGGAGCGCATGCTGGAAAGAAATGCGGCCGCGTGGTTTTTTTATATTTATTTCCCGGAAAATAGAAAAAGGGAGTTCCATTCTGAATATGAAAAAATGTCTCACAAAAGGGTAATGCTCGAAACGGAAAACCGTTTCGGGCATTTTTTATGTTTCGGACGGAGTAGCAACGCGCAGCAAGGATGGTGCTTCCGATTCAAAAGGATCTTTTGTGAGTTTATCTTACCATGTTGTGGAGATGTGCACAATGGAGGCAAAGTTTAACCGGCGGTTGGATTTTTCAACCGCTGGTTGAGTGAAGCGGCGTATGGTTGACGCTGCTGCCGGATTCTGTTAGGATAGTCGAAGTGGGAAAAGGGGGAAGAGCGCCGTGTCGCTTGATTTAACAGAAGGAAATATCACCCGGCGGCTTTGGCTGTTTGCGCTGCCGCTGATGATCGGCAACCTGTTGCAGCAATTATATAATGTAGCGGATACGCTGATTGTCGGGCGATTTCTGGGTGCGGATGCGCTGGCGGCAGTCGGTTCCGCTTATATGCTGATGGTGTTCCTGACATCCATTCTGCTCGGCCTGTGCATGGGAAGCAGTGCGTTTTTCGCCATGCAGTTTGGCAAACGGGATATGGAACGGCTGAAAAACAGCTTGTTTTTGTCATTTCTGCTGATCGGTGCGATTGCGGTTGTGATGAATGCATTGGTCTTTATCGGGCTGGACTGGATTGTCCGGGTGCTGCATGCGCCGGATACGGTGGCGCCGCTCATGCGGCAATATCTGTTCTATATCTTCTTTGGGATACTGGCGACGTTTTTATATAACTTCTTTGCCAATCTGCTCCGTGCGGTAGGAAATTCGTTGGTGCCGCTGGTATTCCTCGCGGCGTCAGCGGTGCTTAACATTGCACTGGACTTGTTGTTTGTGTTGGTGTGTCGTTGGGGTGTAACAGGTGCGGCAGTCGCTACGGTGATTGCACAGTTTGTTTCCGGCATCGGTATTGCTGTGTATTGCCTGCTGCGGTTTCCGGAACTGCGGGTGAAGCGTCGGCACATGCGCTGGGATCGCACGATCATCCGAGAGATCGCCGGTTTGTCTGTCTTGACCTGCGTGCAGCAGTCGGTCATGAATTTTGGTATTTTGATGGTGCAGGGACTGGTCAACAGCTTTGGTAAAACCGTGATGGCTGCGTTTGCCGCGGCGGTCAAGATCGATTCCTTTGCCTATATGCCGGTGCAGGATTTCGGCAATGCGTTTTCCACCTTTATTGCACAGAACTATGGCGCCCAGAATGAGGAACGCATCCGTCGCGGAATCAAAAGCGCAGTGGGCACCGCGTTTGTGTTCTGCGTCGTCATCAGCGTGGTGGTATGCGTCTTTGCACGGCCGCTGATGGGGCTGTTTATTCAGCCGGAGGAAACGGAAATCATCGCGGTTGGCGTCGGTTATCTGCGGATTGAGGCGTCATGCTATTTTGGAATTGGTCTTTTGTTCCTGCTGTATGGCTTTTACCGTGCGGTCAAGCGACCGGGCATGTCGGTGGTGCTGACGGTGATTTCGCTCGGAACGCGCGTGGCGCTCGCTTATGCGTTGTCCGCGGTGCCTGTGGTGGGTGTGACTGGTATCTGGACTGCGGTCCCGATTGGCTGGGCGTTGGCCGATCTTGCGGGCGTGGGATATTATTGGAAAAATCAAACGCATCTACTGCATAGGAGAGCATGAAAAAAGGTTCTGCCAAACCGGCAGGACCTTTTGTATTCAGGTACCGAAAAAGCTGAAATGCATATAATCGCGCTTGCTGCGCCATGCGTTGCCGCCCCACAGGAAACCGTGATTGATGAATGCGTTGTACACATCGCCGCCCTCGGGGATAGAATAGGGATCTTCGCCCGGCAGCCAGTAGGAGCCAGTGGTCGGCGTGAGCGAACCATCCTCGTTGATGGTCGCCTCCATGTTCTCCTCCCAGTTGATGTCCACTGCGGTGCCTTGCGAATGTTCGCCCGTGCGCCAAGAGTAGCAGCCGACATCCTTGATCGGGAACTGCTCGTCCCCGTTGTAGATCTCTTCAAATATCGCTTCATAGATGGAGGCGAGGTTGCTGTTTACCTGTAAGTAAGCCGTGCCGGAGGTTTTGGTGCCGTCCTCCTGCAAACGCCAGACCGGGACGGAGATTTCCACCATATTGGCTTCGGCTTCCTCGGCAGTCTGGTACTTTTCACCGCCTACGCCATAGACCAGCTCCATCTTTTCCTCATCGGTGAGCGGCATCGTCAGATCCGGTTCCTCCCAAGTGTCGGAGGTGGTGTCCGAGGAGGTGTCGGATGCGTGATCCGAGGCATCCTCGAAGGCGGAGCAAAACCGCGTTGCCATGATGAGAGCCTGTTCCCGCGTCGCAGTGCTGGAGGGGGAGAGGGTGGCTGGCTGCCCGGCAATGGTGATGCCGTTGACCACGGTGTAGTCTACCATGGTGATCATGGCATCAACTGCATAGTCGTTGATTTCAGAAACATCAGGATAATCCTCTACGCATGCATCACCAGCGATTGCGGGAGCATCAATGCCGGCAGTATTGAGGATGTTGTACAACATCATGCAAAGGTCCTGCCGTTCAATTTCAGCATCCGGATCAAAAACGCCGTCGCCGCGTCCGCTGATCAGTCCAAGTTCATAAGCGGCCACTACATTGGGATCGTCACAATCGCGGAAGGGCTTTTTGCCGGAAGCAAAAACTGCCTTGCCGCTGACAGCTTTATAGGCATTGACAGCGATGCCGCAGAATTCGGCGCGAGTAATGGCGCCTGTTGCGCTGCGCGTTTCCAGAGTGCTGGGGATCAGACCGGCTTCCTGTGCGGCGGCAACGCCTTCCTGCGCCCAATTGGAAACGTCGGACAGGGCGCCAGCCTGCGGGATGAGCAGCGCACCAAGCAAAGCGAGCGTGCCGGCGCGGCGAAAAATCGGATGTTTCATAACTAAAGGGGCCTCCTTGGGGATTATAGATATTGAGTAGCGTATTTTTGTGGATGTGACTGTGTAGGTTTTTGTAAGAATTAAGCAAAAAAGAAACTTATTCACAATATCCACAGCTTTTTCCACAGAAGCTGTGGATAGTCAGCTGCCGATCGTGCGGTCGAGCGTGCGATATTGCAGCGCTTCGGCAAGATGCTCCGGGCCGATAATAGGACTATCCGCCAAATCGGCAATGGTGCGCGCCATGCGCAGCACACGGTCATGAGCACGTGCAGTCAGCCCAAGCCGTTCAAAGGCCGCGCGGAACATCTGGGATGCGTCTTCTGTTAACGGGCAGCATTCGGCCAGCCGGGCGGGGGGTAAAGCTGCGTTGCAGACATCCGCGTCCTGCCGCCGGTACTGCGTTTCACGCGCAGCCATAACGCGAGAACGAATGGCGGCCGATGGTTCTTCGGCAGCTTGCCCGCGCGCGGCAAGCGCTGCATATTCCACCGGCTGCACAGCAACCTGTAGATCGATCCGGTCCAGTAATGGTCCGGACAAGCGGCGCAGATATTGCTGCACGGATGCTTTGGAGCAGGTGCAGCGATCGGTGCCGTACCAGCCGCAGCGGCAGGGGTTCATGGCTGCAATGAGCTGAAAGCGCGCGGGATAAGTAATCTGCCCTGCGACACGGGAGATGGTGACGCGGCCGTCCTCCAACGGTTGGCGCAGCGCCTCAAGCGCGTCGCGGTGAAATTCAGGAAGTTCGTCCAAAAACAGAACGCCGTGATGCGCCAAAGAGATTTCACCCGGTGTGGGCAGGCGGTTTCCTGCACCCGCACCGCCTGCCAAAGCCGCGGCAGAGGTGGTGTGATGTGGTGCGCGGAAGGGACGGGCGGCGCGGCTGACAGCTTCCTGTCCACGTCCGACGGCTGACCAGACGCGGATGACCTCCAGCCGCTCGCTGTCCGACAGCGGGGGCAGGATGGTGGCAAACTGCTTGGCCATCATGCTTTTGCCCGAACCGGGCGGGCCGGAAAGCAGAACATTATGTCCGCCGGCTGCGGCGATTTCTAGTGCACGCTTGACCGCATGTTGCCCCATCACGTGCGCAAAATCAAGCGCGTCATCCTGCGGCGGAGGCGGCTCGGGCGGGGGACAGGGCGATAGCGGTGCGCGACCGGACAGATGATCGATCAGGGCCGGCAGGCTTTCGACAGGAAGGACCGTGACGTCGGTGGCGTAGGAGGCTTCCTGCGCGTTTTGCATGGGGACGTATACCGTGCGGAAACCGGCGTCCCGTGCGGCAAGCGCCATGGAGAGCGCGCCACAGACCGGACGCAGCAGACCGGACAGCGAAAGCTCGCCGAGAAACACCGCGTCCTGCGGCAAAGGGTTGATCTGACCGGTAGCCGCAAGAATGGAGAGCAAGATCGGGAGGTCGTAGGCCGTACCCGCCTTGCGGGTATCTGCCGGGGCAAGGTTGACCGTGATGCGGGAAACCGGCCAGTCAAAAGCACAGGACTTGACGGCGGCGCGCACACGCTCTCCAGCTTCGGCCACCGCGCCGGTCGGCAGTCCGACGACATCCAGACGGGGCAGACCGTTGGATGGCAGGCATTCGACGGTGACAATATAACCGTCGATTCCGCTCAGACCTGCGGAAAAAACGCGCGAAACCATTGCACTCCCTCCAGTGATGCCCCAAGACTTACCTTATAAATATACTACAATTCTGTCGATTCCGCAATGCAAAACAATAACTGCAAAGGAATTGTAACATTTTGGAACAGTGTGAGATTGTTGTTTCATAATGCGAAATTATTGTGAGAAATCGGGGAATTGTTACGAATTTGTCATATTAAGTGTTTACATTTTTGGTAAGGAGTGATAGAATAAAAACGGCCGGTGGAGACGGCTTTTTCCCGTGTCAAAAAACGGGCGAAAAGACTTTTCACCCCTTCAGCATGTTATAACTGAATAGGAGGATATAAACATGGCAAGAAAGATGAAGTCCATGGACGGTAATACCGCGGCGGCACATGTGTCGTATGCGTTTACCGAGGTCGCGGGTATCTATCCGATTACCCCGTCCAGCCCCATGGCAGACAGCGTAGACCAGTGGGCAGCCGCAGGTCAGAAGAACATTTTCGGTACTACCGTTAAGGTGATTGAAATGCAGTCCGAGGCGGGTGCCGCAGGTACGGTTCACGGATCTCTGGCAGCCGGCGCGCTGACCACGACCTACACCGCATCTCAGGGCCTGCTACTGATGATCCCGAATATGTACAAGATCGCAGGCGAACTGCTTCCCTGTGTGTTCCATGTTTCCGCGCGTACGGTTGCATCCCATGCGCTGAACATCTTCGGTGACCATTCTGACGTTATGGCTTGCCGCCAGACCGGTTTCGCTATGCTGGCTGAGACCAATCCGCAGGAAGTAATGGATTTGGCTGCGGTTGCACATCTGGCAACCCTCAAGTCCCGCGTTCCGTTCATCAACTTCTTCGACGGCTTCCGTACTTCCCACGAGATCCAGAAGATCGAGGTTTGGGACTACGAGGATCTGAAGGAAATGTGCGACATGGACGCTGTGGAAGCGTTCCGCAAGCGCGCTCTGAATCCGGAGCACGCCATGATGCGCGGCTCGCACGAGAACGGCGACGTATTCTTCCAGCATCGTGAGGCTTGCAACAAGTACTACGAAGCGGTTCCGGAAATCGTTGAGGAGTACATGGGCAAGGTCAACGCCAAGCTGGGCACCAACTATCAGCTGTTCAACTACTACGGCGCTGCCGACGCTGATCGCGTGATCATTGCGATGGGCTCGATCTGCGACGTAGCAGAGGAAGT
>DXDZ01000056.1 GCA_019115185.1 Candidatus Agathobaculum merdipullorum | reverse complement strand
TGAAAAAAGAGGATAGCACTGCAGATGTGCTATCCTCTTTTTGGCTGTATATGGACAATCCCCTTGAACTGTTTTCTCAAAGATCTTGGAGGATTCTTTGTGCTTCTGTATTAGCAAATAGCCCCGCTCATTGGTGATATCTAAAACGAAAATGCCCTTGACAAATCGCTTCCAAAAAGAAAATTATCCAAAAGGCCGCTAAAGCAAAGGATACTGTGAATACTATTTTTTGGTGGATGACGGTATCACCGGCACTATCATAAAGCGCCCCGGCTTTCAGAAAAAGATCGCCGCAATCAAGGCTGGGTACATCTCGGCGGTGTTTGTGAAAGACCTCTTTAACCAAGGCAACCACGGCATCAAGTTTTTCGGTTGCCGCAACCACAATTCCGGGCTTCGCAAATGCTCATCTACCCACTATATCCGGCTGGACTTCTTGGAGAAGGTTGTGCTCTATGAGGTACACCGGCTGGCCTGTTTCGCCAATGAGAATGAAAACGACTTTATCAAGGCGATGGTGGGCCGCTCGGCAAAGGTTGAGGAAAACGATCGAGTACGCAAGAAGCGGGAGCTGGACGGGCTGCTGGCCTGGGACAAGGAGCTGGATATGCTCTTTGAGCGGCTCTATGAGGACAATGTGTCCGGCAAGATCGACGATGCCCGGTTTGCCAAAATGTCCAAGCGGTATGAGCAGGAGTAGGGAGAGAACGCCGGACGGATCAAGGCGCTGCGGTTGGAGCTGAAAAAGCTGGAAGATAAGAAGATAAGCGGATGGATGTGGACACCTTCTTGGAAACGGTGCGACGCTACACCGACGTCACCACCATCACCAAGCGCATGGTTGCTGAGCTCATTCAGTATATCGAGGTTTATCCGGCGGTCAAGGAGGACGGCGTTACCAATCAGCGGGTGACAATCCACTACAACTGTATTGGGGCCTTTGAGGTGCTGGATCGCCGGAAGATCCCCGAGCGGGACATCTTAATGGAAACGAGAAAAGGCGTAGCATTAAGCTACGCCCCCGCACAAATTGCTATATAAACTTGGGAAAAATGCGGAGTATCATCAGCAGATCTTTTCAGATCCTTTCATGATACTCCGCATGGTCCGAGTGACAAGACTTGAACCTGCTGCCTCTTGACCCCCAGTCAAGCACGCTACCAGCTGCGCTACACCCGGATAGATATATTGCAATAAATCTTGCTAAAATAGAATAACAAATTTGACAGCCTTTGTCAAGGAAAAACTGCAAAAAAGCAGAATTCGGCAAGCTGAAATAAAATGAGGTGTCGATCGCATTGTCAGAGCGGCGCTTAGCAGCGAGAAGAAAAGCAGCAGACGCTGTTCTTCTCGCTGCTGCTTGTTCTATGTGCGAGGTGCGGTTTAGTTGTACACCCAGTCTTTGCGCACGATCTCAGCTGCGCAGTGACGGTAATTGTTCATCAGACCAATCCACTTCTGCAGGTTGGTTGCTTTTAGTTCATCATTTGTCCCGTCGTGCTTTGCCATGGACAACATAATTCGGTTTAGTTCGTCCTGTGCATGGATCTCTACGTCGTTTAAATACGCATTCAGTTTTCCGGTCGCTACCATTTCTTGATAAAACTCTGGCTCATTGCGTTTCATATACTGAAGCCGTTCAGCCCCGAACCATGGATAATTCGCCGGTGTTGGATCGGGATAGCATTTACCGTCTGTTCCAATGTGATAATTCATGTCCTCTTGCTGCATCGTATTTTGAATAATTGGCTCGTTCATGTTTGCCTGCTCCTTTCAAAGGATAAGTATTGGCTATGACTGGAGGATTGATATAAAAACCTATGACCGATGATAAAAGAGCGGATGGAGCACCCTGTTTCTCGGTTGCCTTGCAAAGAATAAAGATAGAGATGCCGATTAAATGCAATAACAACCACGTTGGAGATAGGCTCTTTGCAATAATAATAAAAACAGATATTATGTCCAATATTCAGGACTATTAAAAATGGATTTTTTAATTTGGAGCTTTGATAATTCTACAAGCGAGATTCGGAATAAAACCGTATTTAGCGGGCATGATAACAGCAAACCAACAAAGGAGGTCCAATCCATGAATCATTCTCAATGCAATAAGGCGATCCGCTGCACTGTTTCGCAGTGCGCAAATCATTGTGACAGTGCGGAATACTGCGCACTGGACTGCATCACGGTAGGTACGCATGAGGCAAACCCGACCGTTGATCAGTGCACCGACTGCAAGTCCTTCCAGCGCAAGTGCTGATGTGACGAAAGGCGAGGAGGAGCCCGTTTGGGGGCGTCCTCCTCGTCTGCTTTTGTGCAGAAGCCGCATATTGACAGATTCCTGTCCAACGGATATACTAAAACCGTAGAGATCCTTTCCCGAAAGCATTGCTGACGGGTAAGCCTTTACGAAATCATATGATCTGCTGTCAAAGATATGGTCTGCGATGAAAGAACCGGAATGAGGTCATTTTGCGTCCTGCATCGTTTTGCAGGACGCATTTTTGCGAAAAGGGGAATTTTTATGGAAAAGCGCATAGCCATTTTGGGCATCATCGTATCTGACCGGGAGGCCAGTGCAGAGGTCAACCGTCTGCTGCATGAGTACGGCGAACATATCGTGGGACGCATGGGCATTCCGCGCGAGGGATGCTCAATCATCACGGTTGTGATGGAAAGTGAAAACGACACGATCAATGCGCTGTCCGGCAAGCTCGGACGTTTGAAAAACGTGCAGGTCAAATCCATGATGGCAAAGTAAGGAGTAGAAAGGCATGAAACGATTTTTAGCAGGTTTGTTGGCAGTGGCGGCTTCGTTCTCTTTGCTCACAGGCTGCGGCCAGCAGAACAACGCAGCGGGCGATCAGGAACAGCAGACACAGCAGTCTGCGGTGGAGCCGGGTTATGAAGAGGGGCTGACCACGCGCGTGGCTGCGCTCAAGGGTCCGACCGCGATGGGGCTGGTTTGTCTGATGAGTGAGAACGAGGTAGAGGACGCGCATTATACGTTCGATCTGTACACCTCGGGCGACGAGATTGTGCCGCTGATCGGCAAGGGAGAAGTGGATATCGCTCTGATCCCGACCAATCTGGCCGCGACGCTCTATCAAAAGACCGAGGGCGGCGTGCAGGTGCTGGATGTCAATGCGGGCAACGTGCTGTATGTGGTTTCGCACGATGAAGCCATCACCGATCTGAGCGGGCTCAAGGGTAAGACCGTTTATATGACCGGCAAGGGCACTTCGCCGGACTGGACGCTGCAATATCTGCTCGGCAAAGCGGGCATGAGCGAGAGCGATCTGACGATCGAGTTTAAGTCCGAGGCGACCGAAGTCGTTTCCGCGCTGGCGCAGGATGCATCCGCGGTTGGCATCCTGCCGCAGCCGTTTGCCACGGTGGCAATGCTGCAGGATCAGGAACTTTCGATGAACTTCCCGCTGGAGAATGCATGGAAAGAATACAGCCCGGACGGCAGCGGCATTGCGACCGGCGTGACTGTAGTGCGCACGGAATTCGCCAAGGAGCATCCGGCGGCGGTTGCGCAGTTCGTGCAGGATCATCAGGCGTCGGTCAAGACGGCGGAGGAAAATCCGGCGGATGCGGCGGCGCTGATCGAGCAATACGGTATTGTCAAGGCGGCGGTTGCGCAGCAGGTGATCGAGCATTTCAATCCCATGGTGGCAACGACCGGCGAGGATATGAAGACTTGGGTCTCCGGCTATCTGGAAATGCTCTATGAAGTGGCACCGGATGCCGTGGGAGGAAAACTGCCGGATGAAGGCTTCTACTATCTGGGATAAACGCTGGGTTCGCGTCATCGCGGCGACGGTGTTTTGGCTGGGGCTGTGGCAGGCGGTTTCGCTTGCCCTGCCCAAGCTGTTGTTTGCAGGCCCTGCACAAACCGTGCAGAGCCTGTTTTCCATGATCGGAAGTGCGGATTTCTGGCTGTCGATCGGGTACTCCATTGGAAAAATTGCGGGCGGCTTTGCGCTGGCGTTTGTGCTGGGATGCCTGCTTGCGGTTCTGGCGCATCGCGCGGCGCTTGCGCGTGTGCTGCTGGAACCCGCGGTGCAGATTATGAAAAGCGTGCCGGTGGCCTGCTTTGTTGTGGTGGCGCTCATTTGGGTGCGGTCAGCTTGGATCTCGGTTTTGACGGCGTTTTTCGTCGTGTTTCCCGTTGTGTACATCAATTTGCAGCAGGGTCTTTCCGATGTAGATGCAAAAATGTTGGAAATGGCGCGTGTGTTTGGTCTGTCCGGCGGAAAACGGTTTCGGGCGGTATACCTGCCCGCCGTGGTGCCATATGTGCTCAGTGCGTGCCGAGTTTCGGTCGGTATGGCGCTCAAGGCGGGCGTTGCGGGCGAGATCATCGGTCTGCCACGCTGGTCGATTGGGGAGCAGCTTTACCTGTCCAAGCTCTATCTCAACACCGCCGATCTGTTTGCATGGTCGCTGACCATCATTGCGCTCAGCCTGCTGCTGGAAAAGCTGCTGGTGCATGCTGCCGCAGCTTTACAGAAGAAATGGGGTGCCGCCACATGATCGAATTTCGCGGGGTGAGCAAGTCGTTTGACGGCAAAGCGGTGCTGCACGACCTCGACTGGTGCATCGCGCCGGGGGAGCAATGGCAGGTGCGCGGCGCGTCCGGCATTGGCAAAACCACGCTGCTGCGGTTGCTGATGGGTCTGGAAACACCGGATGCGGGCTGCATCACGGGCAGGGAAGGACTGCGCTTTCTGCCCGTGTTTCAAGAGGACCGTCTGGTTGAGCATTGGAGCGCGGTCGGCAATGTGTCGCTGGTGTGCGCGGATGCCGCGCGCGTGCGCACGCTCCTGTGCGCGCTGCTGCCCGAGGATGCACTTGACCAGCCGGTGCGGACGCTGTCCGGCGGGATGCGCCGCCGCGTCGCGCTGGCGCGCGCATTGGCTGCGGAGGGCGATGTGCTCGTGCTGGATGAGCCGTTTGCGGGTCTGGATGCGCAAACCGAGCGGCAGGCGGCACAGGTGATCGCTGCCCAGCGGGCGGGAAGAACGCTGGTTCTGGTGTCGCACGGCAGCGAGGCGCTGCTGCAAGGCTTTCATACGCTGTCACTGAACGAATGATAAGCAAGGCCGTCCTTTGTGGACGGCCTTGCTGCATATGGTTGCCAACAACGGACAAAGTATGGTAAGATAGTGGACCTGTTGACCAAAAGAAATCTGGGCTGAAAGTTGATATTTTCAGCCCAGATTTTTAGCATATATGATGTAAAAAGGATAGCCTTGACCATCCTTTTTAGGTTTAAAG